>CAYVOY010000103.1:3423-5660 GCA_964453395.1 uncultured Anaerolineaceae bacterium | reverse complement strand
GCAATCAAAGGCGGGGCGGCCCAATGCTGGACGCTGGATGTGAAAGCCCCCCGATTGTTTGCCGGGAATCGGGAACCTGGTTTTAAATCTCATTTGCAAGCGAAAGATTTGAACATCGTGATGGAAACTGCCAGGGAATATTTGGCGGTTTTGCCTGCTACGGCGGTTAACGCACAACTTTATAATGGCATGGTTGCTGCCGGTAGCGGTGAGCTCGATAATTCGGCCGTGATTCAGATGATTGAAATTTTGAATGATGAGGAGCTGAAAACAGACCAGGAGACAGAATGAAAGAGGCGAGATTTTGGCGAACCAAGGATGAGGGTGTAGTTGAGTGTCAACTTTGTAATCACTATTGCCTAATTCGGGAAGGGAAAAAAGGCATTTGCCAAGTACGCCAAAACCGAAACGGTCAGCTTTTTAGCTTAAATTATGGCAAATTAATCGCCTCGCATGTTGATCCGATTGAAAAAAAGCCGCTTTTTCATTTTTTGCCTGGGTCAAAGTCGTTTTCAATTGCCACAAGCGGTTGTAATCTGCGCTGTTCCTGGTGTCAGAATTGGGATATCAGCCAAATTTCCTCTCGAAATAATCCGGAGCGCTTACTGTTTGCCGCACCGGAACATGTGGTTGGAGCAGCTTTGAGGGCTGGCTGTAAAAGCATATCTTATACCTATACCGAGCCGACTGTTTTCTATGAATTTGTTCGTGATGTTTCCGTTTTGGCGAAAGAATCGGGATTGAAAAACATCTGGGTGAGCAATGGCTATGAAAGCCAGGAGTTGCTTGCCGAAGCAAGTCAATTGATTGACGCGATGAACATTGACATCAAAGCCTTTAATGAGAAAACACATCGAAGATTTACCGGCGCAAGGATGCAGCCAATTTTGGACAATAGCCAACGAATAAAAGACGCTGGGATTTGGCTGGAGGTAACCACGCTTTTAATTCCGGGAATAAACGATGATACAGATCAAATAGAGGGTATTGCGGCTTTTATTGCTGATAAATTGGGTAACGATACGCCCTGGCATATCAGCCGATATTTTCCCCAACCTCAGTTTGATGAAATTTCAGCAACTGAGCCTGAAATCATATTGAATGCCATTCAAATTGGAAAACGGCTTGGATTAAAGTATGTTTATGGTGGCAATTTGGGCAAAGGAGAAGACACTTATTGTCCGGCTTGCGGCACTTTGCTGATTGCACGGAATTCTCTTTGGCTGATGGAAAACCGAATTGAGGATGGGCATTGCACAAATTGTGGTGAAGCGATTGCCGGCCTTTGGAGTTGAAGGGATGCAAGCTGTTTAAACGAAAAACCGGAGGGAAAATTTTCACATCCGGTTTTTGTTTATTAATTATTAGATTACAAATTCGCCTTGTTTCAATGCCTCGGTCATTTTGAGCATGTAGGGTTGATAGAAGGTGTCTTTCTCAAAGAAGGGGACGATTTTGCGCACTTTTTGCATTATCAGCGCGCTGCCTTTGCCTTGTTTGAGTTTATTTTCTGCAAACAAGCGAAAATCTACAGCCTGAGCAGCAGACATCATTTCAATGCCGACTATATTGAAGACGTTTTCCAAAACCAAGGCTGCATGGTTGGCTGAATTTGCGCCCATGCTAACGTGGTCTTCCACATTGCCAGAACTTGGGATGCTATCCAAACTGGCAGGATGGGCAAGCGTCTTGTTTTCGGAAGCCAGGGCTGCGGCAGTATATTGCAAAATCATGAAACCGGAGTTTAAGCCGGGCTGAGAAGCCAGGAAAGAGGGGTAATGTTCGGTTTTGTTATCAATCAGTTTCGCAATTCGGCGTTCGGACATGTTGCCCAGGTCTGCAACAGCCAGCGCCAGAAAATCGAGCGCCAATGCCAATGGCTCGCCATGGAAATTTCCGCCTGAGATAACATCCACATCGTCTCCGTCAAAGAAAAGCAGGGGGTTGTCTGTAACAGAATTGAGCTCAGTTTCAATCACAGAACGCGCGTAGGCGATTGCATTGGATACGGCACCGTGCACCTGCGGTATGCAGCGTAAGGTGTAGGCATCCTGAACGTTCAAAGAATTGTCGGGGCGTGTAAATTGGCTGTCTTCGAGCAGATTGCGAATTTGGGCGGCGGTTTCTGCCTGGAAATTCTGGGGTCTGATTTGATGAATTTGGTGCGAAAAAGCACGCAAGGTTCCGTTTTGGGCTTCGATCGTCAGCGCTGCGGCTGCATTTGCGCTTGCCATCAG
>CAYVOY010000103.1:0-3323 GCA_964453395.1 uncultured Anaerolineaceae bacterium | reverse complement strand
GCAATTCTGCCTTCGCTGAGTAATTGTTGGACAGCGGCAGAGGCACGATTGATTGCAATGATTGCGTCGTCGGCAAGCTTGATTTTGATTGAAGGGTCTTTGGCGACTTTGACAACTTGATCGATTGTGAGGTCACGACCATTAATCGTTATTTCTGACACAGCAGTACCCAATTATTCTTCGATAATTTCGATTGTATGGAGTTTGACCGCCGGTGAGCCGAAAAGCATCGGATCGCGAGGTGGAATTGCCATGAGGTTATCGAGGCCTTCGATAATCTGGCCAAAGACTGCGTGTTTGTTATCCAACCAGGGGGTGGGGACGTGGGTCAGGAAAAATTGAGAACCGTTGGTGTTGGGTCCAGCGTTTGCCATGGAGAGGATACCGGGCTTGTCGTGGCGGAGCTCGGGGTCAAATTCGTCACGGAAAGAATAGCCTGGTCCACCGCGTCCGGTTGCGGTTGGATCGCCACCTTGAACCATGAAGTCGGCGATTACGCGATGAAAAATTGTGTCATCATAATAGCCTTCGCGAGCAAGGAATACGAAATTGTTAACCGTGTTGGGAACCTGTTTTGCAAAGAGTTCCACTTTGATATCGCCTTTATCGGTTTTGAATAGCGCAAAATATTTCTTAGTTAAATCGAGATTGTAATCGGGGGCTTTTGCCCATTGTTTTTCAGTCATTTTAGTCTCCTTTAGCTTGAATTTTATCAGAGGTTCGAGGGATTGGTATCATAAAATTGTAAAAACCCGGATGGATTGATTCCATCCAGGTTTAGTTAGCTGTTTTTTTACCTATTCCCAGTTTTCCAAAATTTTCTTAACCGCCAAGAGGAAGTTATCTCCGGTTTCGCCATCAATAGCGCGATGGTCAAAAACGTAGGAAAGATAAACCATCGGACGGATGGCAATCGAATCGTTGCCATTTTCGTCGGTTATCACAACGGCACGTTTTTGCATGGTGCCTGTGCCCAGAATGCCGAGCTGGGGCTGGTTGATGATCGGCGTGGCAAAAAGCGAGCCACCAGTGCCATGATTTGTCAGGGTGAAAGTTCCACCGCGGACTTCTTCGGGCTTCAGCTTTTTATTACGGGCACGGTCAGCCAAATCGTTGATTTTTGCAGCCATTCCTTTGAGTGAAAGATTTTGGGCTTGATGGATAACCGGCACAATTAAGCCGCCGCTACCCATCGCAACCGCCATACCGAGATTGACATCGTTGTATGTATAAATGCCTTCGTCTGTCCAGCTTGCGTTAACGATTTTGTGGTCGGCAATCGCTTGCGTGATGGCAGTGGTGAAATAGGCAGTCAGGGTCAAATTGACGCCGTCTTGCGCAAATTTGGCTTTGTTGGCTTTGCGATGTGCCAAAACGCGGCTCATATCAACTTCCATCACTGTCAAAACTGATGGTGATGTCGCGACAGAGCTGACCATGTGAGCGGCGATCTGTCGGCGGGTTGGCGTGTGCGGAATAAGCGTTCCGGGCATATCAGCCGAAATTGTTGCGCCGACAACAGCCGGGGTTACATGGCCCTGGCTAGGTGTTGGCTGGATTTGGGGCATTTTACTAGAAGCTGGTTGAGGATTCTTGAGGTAAGCTTCAACATCTTGTTTGGTGATTCTTCCGCCCAAGCCGGTGCCGCTGATGTTTGCAGCGTCAAGCTTGTGTTCAGCGAGCATTTTACGAACCAAGGGGGAGAGGAAATCCGATTTTTCTCCGGATGCCTGAACAGTTTTTGGTTTTTCTTCAATTGCTTTTTCAACGCTTTGGGCTTTGGCTGGCTCAGCTTTTGATTCAGTTTGAGGCTGATTTGAGTCAAGATTATCCAAGGATTCACCGGCTTCTCCGATGATGCCCATGCTCTCACCAACTTTGACAATGCTGCCAACGGGGATATCAATCCGCAGTAAGGTGCCTGAGATTGGGCTGGGATATTCGGTAACTACTTTGTCGGTTTCAATTTCGACAACTGATTCCATTTCGTCAACATGATCGCCAACGGCTTTGAGCCAGTTGGTCACGGTTAGTTCTTCAACGCCTTCGCCTGTACGGGGTGCAAGTAATTTTGTTGCCATTATTCCTCCTAATTCACCATCGGAAAGCGCTTGGGGTCGCTTTCGTGTAATATTGTATAAACTTTGTCAAAGATTGATTCTGCATTGGGTTTGCTGTAATAATCGCCGTCGGTGCCATAAGCCGGTCGATGGGCTGAGGCAGAGAGCGTTTGGGGTGCAGAATCGAGATATTGCCAGATTTCCGGTCCGTCGATCACTTGCTGGAGCATATAAGCGCTTGCTCCACCGGGAACATCTTCGTCCACAAAGAGAACGCGACTGGTCTTTTTGATGGATTCTTTGATTAATCCGGGTCGGTCGAATGGTAAAAGTGATTGAACATCAATCAATTCAACACTAATGCCGACTTTTTTGAGCATTTCGACAGCTTGTTCGGCGATGCGAACGGTTGCGCCATAGGTTGCGAGGGTTAAATCTTCACCTTGGGTCAAAATTTCGGGAACGCCCAGCGGAAGTTTGAATTCGGCAATGTTATCGGGCATGCGTTCTTTCAGACGATAGCCGTTAAGTACCTCAACCACCAATGCCGGGTCGTCGCCTTCAATCAGCGTGTTATAGAAACCAGCTGCCTGGGTCATATTGCGAGGAACCAAAACGTGCATACCGCGAACCAGGTTGATGATGCCAGCCATCGGGGAACCGGAATGGAAAATCCCTTCAAGACGATGACCGCGGGTGCGGACAATCAGGGGCGCCTGTTGTTTTCCAGCTGTGCGCCAACGCAGGTTGGAAAGATCGTCAGACATGATTTGAAGGGCATAGAGCAGGTAGTCGAGGTATTGAATTTCGGCAATCGGTCGCAAGCCGCGCAATGCCAAACCGATGCCTTGTCCGAGGATGGTGGCTTCGCGAATTCCGGTGTCGCTGACGCGTCGGCGGCCATATTTCTCTTGCAGACCGCGAAAACCTTGGTTGACATCGCCTAAATTGCCGACATCTTCGCCAAAAGCTACCATTCGCGGTTCGCGCGCGAGCATTTCGTCAAAGGCTTTGTTGATGACCTCATAACCCATTACCATCGGCGAGTTTTCGGAATAACTTGCCGGAACGCCATCCTGGAGCAGGGGTGAATGCTTGGAATCGGAGAAGAGATACTTGTTGTAGTACTCTTGTTTTTGGCTTTCAAGTTTCTTGTCCCAGTTATAAAGCGCTAACCAGGCATCATTATCTTTGTCGATTTTGTTAACCAGAACTTTGTGGATTGCTTCGTGGATGTCTTTGTTGAGTGGGTCGGGCAAGCTC
>CAYVOY010000102.1:0-5694 GCA_964453395.1 uncultured Anaerolineaceae bacterium | reverse complement strand
AAAAAAACAGGTCTGAGGGCGGACACCGTCTTCACTCAGACCTTGTTAAGGGCAAAAAACGAGGCTTAGTTAGCCGAGTAAGTCAAGCAACTTGTCGAGTTTGTACTCCGAGCTTTCAATTTCCTTGCTTATTTGATTGAAGAGGGCTTCCTGATGGAGGAGTAGTTCGAGTTTTTCACTCGTGTCCTGCTTTGTCTCAATTGAAAGCCTCAAGAGATGGGCTGCTTTTTGATACCAAATGAATTGCTCAAACTGTTCTCTGTTGAACCAGCGAATTTGCTGATATTCATTAATTTCCAGTAATTCCCGGGTTGTTTGATTCTCCAACCAGCTTTCAAGCAGATTTCGGGCACTGGTATTAAGTGCGATCAAATCCGTGTTTACTATCAAGCTCTGAATAATTTGACTGTGTTTTACAGCTTCATATTCTGAAAAGCCGGATTGTAACAAGGCATTTTTTAGCGTCTTAGATACTGCTGGTTTGGACAAAATTTCGCAATTTAACCTTTGTCCGTCCTGATTGTTTAGAGGAGCAGCTAAATTTCCGAGCAAAGCCCACATCGCCAGGACGACAAATTTGCGCGGGTCTTTTTCAAGGGAAGACCTTAAATTATCGGCCAGGTTGCGTGTAGTATCCATGGAATCAAGAGCCATCTTGCCCTTGAATATGTTCCAATTCTTGAGGTAATCGAGCAGTTGGCCGGCTTGGTGGTTGGCATCTTCCAGATCGAAGTGATTCCTTTGTGCTTCTCCTGCTTGGTGTAGCAGGTTGAGCATGTTTTCCAAGGCAGCTGAAGGGGCATCGTCAAACTCGCTCTTTTCTTCTCTGATCAATTGAGTGAAATTTTCTTGATCCAAGAGGCGACGAAGTGGTTCAAGCGTAGGAGCGATTTCAAATTCTTCCAAAGCACCGGCGATATCGGCAATTCCGCGACCGTTCAGGCTGGCATAGAGGGCAGCAAATTGAGGTCCATTGACGATGTTGAAATCCAGCAAGACTTGATAACCATATGCAGGTAATTCAAAATACATGCCTTTTTCGCGGATTTCGTTCAAGGTACGAAGATACCAAAGGCCGCTTTTATTCTCACGATACAAAACAAGATCCGCTTCATTCCCTTGCAAGTGCAATGCATCGGCAAGAGTGCTTTCTTCAAGGTGTGAATTTTCGCCATCTTTTACAAGGAATTGGGCGGATTGTTTTATCCAGCCGGAAGTATTTTCAGAATGATTATTGTAAATCACCAAAGCGGCATGAGATTGCCAGACATTGCTGTAAGCAAATACATTTTCATCGACACTACCGTTATCGCTCCAAAAATCATAGAGACGGAAGTTGTCGACTTCGGCAAAGATTTTGCGGCGATGAAGCAGAGGGAAGATGGTTTTCGCATGCCAGTCTATCAAGCCTTGGTCCGGCGTTTCGTCGCGATAGGGGCGGTAGTATTCCATCCCGTATTTTTCCGAATAACCTTCAACTTGTCCGTGTCCAAACATTGGCAAACCGGGCATGGTTGAAAGCAGCGTGCAAATCCCAAAATATTTATCGCCCTTGCCAAATTGCTCCAAAGCGGTTTCTTCATCGGGATTGTTCATAAAATTGACATAACGTTTCAGAATTTGAGGGTCATAGACGAGAGTGTTTTTTATGAGCTGGCGGTATTTTTCGTTTTCTTCGTTGCGCATCATGTGCATAAAAGCACTGTTATAAACTCGGTGCATACCCAGTGAGCGGACAAAATAGCCTTCCATCAGCCAAAATGCTTCTGCTAAAAGCAAGGTGTCAGGTACTTCGCTGGCAACCCGGTCAACCACTTCACGCCAAAACTCTTCAGGCATAGCTTTATCAAAGTCTTCCTTAGTCATGGCGAAATCTGCCCGGGATGGGATATCCCCGCCCGTACCCGGTTGGGGGAACCAAAGCCGCTGGTAGTGCTTTTTGGTGAGCGTCATGGCAGCATCGAAACGGATAATTGGCGATTTTCGGGCTACGTCGAGAATGGTTTGGATGACCGCTTCGCGAACCGTCGGATCGAGGTAATTTAATTGAGCGGTATCATTCCAGGGCATACTGGTGCCGTCATTTCCATGATAGATATAGCGGGTTTTGCCGCTGTCGTGGTCATAATGCTTGAAAACAACCGAGGCATCGCTTCGGGAATAATAATGGTCTTCTAAATGAATGCTGATATTCGGACGTTTTGAGAGATCCGGACTGTTGAATTGATAGGATGGAAAAGGTGGCTGATCAGTCTGGATAAACCAATCGGGGTGTTCATAGACCCAGTCAGAGTCGATTCCCATATGGTTGGGGACCATATCGCTGGCGAGGCGGATGCCACGTTTGGCACAACGTTCGGCTAAATTATTGTAGGAAGCTTCGCCTCCCAGTCTTTCGGCAATTTTGTATCGCGATAGCGAATAGGCAGAGGCGACAGCATCAGGGTTACCGGTCATTTGTTTAATTTCGCGGGAGGCATCGCTTCGTTCCCAAAGGCCAATCAACCACAAACCGGTAAAGCCCCATTGCGCTAATTGGTCGAGGCTTTCGTCGGGGATTTGATCCAGATGGCTGATATCCCGTTCATAATGCCGTGAAAGTTGGTTGAGCCAGACATAGGCGTTTTTTGCAACCATGACGACCCGGGGCATCCAGTCACTGTCTTGACTATAGTTTTCGCTTTCATTTAAGCCTTGTGACCAGGCATCGGCTTGGTATTCGGGCACAAAAGTTTCGGGATGAGAAAAATCAGCCCCTCCGGCGAAGAACATCGAACGGGCTTTCGCTTCTTCGTTGTAGATGTCCAAATTGCCCAAAAGACGCATGAGGAAGTCGCTGAGATATGAAGACCAATTTTGGCGGATGAATTCCAACTGATCGCTCAGTGAATCAGGGTTTCGCAAAGCCGGAGTACGCAACATGCTGATCAAATCCTGGTTTTCGGGACCGAAAGTTGGCTGGTTTTTGAAAAATTGCTGGATAGCGTCAATTAAGGGCGCATAATCACTCGAAGTATAGAGCAGGCGGTCATCAAAAAGTTCGCGGTAAGCGCTCGCGGCTGGGTTCATGTTATGTAGCCAGGTCGTCAGGAGCTCTTCAATGGTGTTATCGTAGTTGTTAATTCCTTTATCGGATCCTTTGAGATATTCTCGAGCGTTCTGCTCCCCTTGATAAACTGAAACGGGTGGAAATTGCTCGTTGAACTTTACCAAAGTGTTGATAGCTTCTCTTCCTCCGAGGCGATCGATCAGAAAATGTGCCAGGTCGATTTGAATTTTCCTCCCATGGGCGCGATAGTATTCTTCAATTATTTGATGAAATATTTCGTCAATCAAACCAAGCGCATTGATATCAGCAGGGGAAGCAAGCTTATCAAGCTCTTCGTTCTCCGGCAGGAGTTGGTTTATCTTATGGGCACATTCACGCGAAGCATGGAAGTTGGCAAAGATGACATTGCCGTTTTTAGAAAACAAGACCTCATCAAATTGGTACTTGTCGCGAGCTGCTTTGGTAAGGTGAAATTCTTTCATTGGACCCTCTCTTGATCTCTTGGGTTTTTGCTGAACACTTTATTGTATCACTCGGCTTGTAGAATGTGAGTGATTATATTGGAACCGGATCCACCAATATTTTGTGTCATCGCATATTTAGGGTTTTTCACTTGAGTAAAGCCGGCTTTTTCCTGGAGCTGCAAGGTGGCTTCTACAATTTGATAGATCCCGGTTGCACCGACAGGATGACCGCGCGATTTCAAACCGCCCATCGTCGCCACAGGAATTTCGGAATCAAAGGCGATTTTGTTTTCTATGGCGAGCTTCGGTCCCTGACCAGATTCGGCAAAGCCGGCAGCTTCAAGCGAAAGAGCTGCCATAATCGAGAATGCGTCATGATATTCAAAGAGGCTGATGTCTTTAGGGCTTAAGCCGGCTTGGGCATAGGCGGATTTGGCGGAACTTTCTGCTGCACTTAGCTTGGTTCCAAGCTTGCGATTTTGAAGTGCAATCGTATCGGTCATGGCTGCGGAGGCGATGACCGAAATTGTCTTTCCTCTGGTATTCATTGGTCGACTGGTCAAAATAATCGCTGCTGCACCGTCTGAAACGGGGGAGGCATCCATCAGGTTGATTGGGTCCGAAACCATAGGGGCATTTAAAAATGTTTCTTTCGTAATTGCATTTCTGAGGCGCGCATTCGGATTGTGAACGCCGTTCGCATGGGCGTTGATAGAAAAATTGGCAAAATCGGCGTGCTCCCAGCCATACTCATACATATAACGGCGCATCAGCAAGGCATTGATTCCGACAAAAGAAAGCCCCATGTCTGCTTCAAGCTCCGCATCGGCAGCAGTTGCAAGACTGGCGGTAATTTCGTTTCCCGGTGAATCGGTCATTTTTTCAGCACCGATAACCAGAGCGGATTCCATTTCACCGCTGGCGATTGCCATCAACGCCATCCGGAAGGCGGCAGAGCCGGAGCTGCAAGCTGTTTCGACAGAAATCGCCGGCTTATGGTGAAAACCAAGCCAGTCAGCCATCAGCGTAGCCAGCTGTGCCTGATGATTGGCGGTGATTGCCATCATGTTACCAACGAAAAGTCCGTCGGGATAGCCAATTCCGGCGTCATCCATCGCAGCCAGTCCGGCGTCACCGGCAAGCTCCTTCAAGGATTTATCCCAGCTTTCTGAAACCGGCGTTTGTCCAATGCCGGAAATATAGACTTTATTCATAAGACCTCTGTTTCAAACTATCGCTATTCATAAGTCTGCCTTTCAATTACAATATTGTAAGCAAAAATCCTTCCGAAAACTATCAAACCGTATAAAAAGGAGAAAAAATGGAAATAATCGACATCACAATTGGAATCAAAAACGGAATGTTGGTTTGGCCCGGCGACGAAGCTGCCAAAATTGGTTGGGAAAGTCGGATTGCGGACGGTGCGATTTCTAACGTCAGCTCAATCCAAATCGGCGCACATGTTGGCACGCATATTGATATGCCTCTCCATTTTATCGAAGGCGCTAAAACGATGGATGATTTGGATTTGAGCAAAATGATTGGCAAGGCGGTTGTGGTTGAAGTGCCTCAAGGAAGGCAAATTGACGGAGAATTTCTTAAATCACTGAATTTAGATGATGTCAGCCGGATTTTATTCAAAACTTCCAACAGTTCTATCTGGGATGATTCCCCAACGGATTTTGTTGAGGAATACACAGGAGTTCAACCAAGCGCCGCAGCATGGCTGGGTGCTCATAGTTGTCAACTGGTTGGGATTGATTATCTTTCAATTGCTCCTTATGATGACTCTGAAACTACGCACAAGATTCTCTTATCGAATGATGTGATCATTTTGGAAACACTCGATTTACGAGAGGTAGAACCGGGTGAAGCAGAATTAATTTGTTTGCCGCTAAAGCTTGAAGGTCGCGAAGCAGCACCCTGCCGCGCGGTCTTGATTAAAGCCTGATACAGCTTAATCGCTTACTCAATCACCGGCATTGTTATCAGGTGGAAGGCGAGGGTTTCTAAATCTCGGGCTTTTTTGCTGTCACCAAGGTCTTCTAAAATTCCATCGATATGGGTTTTGATTACTTTGTCAGTCTCTAAGATACTTTCAAAATTTTGGTTTTTATCCAAAATATCACCCAAACCAAGGTTATTGTAAAGCTCGCTGACCACACCATAGCTCCATTGGTC
>CAYVOY010000101.1:666-5703 GCA_964453395.1 uncultured Anaerolineaceae bacterium | reverse complement strand
CTGTGGATAAGTTGTGGACTTCTTGCCCAGAAACTGTGGAAAATCTACTATAATTAGTGGATAATTCCGTTTTCTTATGAATGGTAGATTGGAGTGCCCTATGGAGCCGAAAAAAGCATTACCAAAATTTGCTGTCTTGCAGCTATCCGGATGTTCGGGTTGCGAAGTGTCGCTGCTTAATTCAACCGAATGGATTGAAAATTTCGACCTGGTTTACATGCCTCTGGTCGTAAGTTCCAATAAAATCCCTGACGATGTCGAGGTTCTCTTGGTAACGGGTGGCGTTCGGACGGATGAGGATATCCACAATTTGCGCAAGGGTGCCTCTCGCTCAAAGAAATTGATTGCGGTCGGGACTTGCGCTCTTTCGGGTGGTGTTGCCCAAATTCGGGAGGCGCATCAGGCACGCCAAAGCTATTTGGACGCCTCGCATCGTCTCAGATTGCCCAGCATGCTCCCTCAAGCCTATCCGATTGATCGTTTTGTTGAGGTAGATCTCTATCTTCCCGGTTGTCCCCCGACACCGGAATTGTTCATTACCGCTCTGACCGAAGCTGAAAACGCTAAAATTGCTTCGATTGTTTGCCAGGAATGCGGACGCAAAAAATTGCCCGATATGCGCCCGAAAGAGCTGACCGGCTCGCGAAGCGGAGTGGTTTTGCCAGATATTTGCTTGGTGAATCAAGGCTATTTTTGCGTCGGCACCTCTACCCGAGGCGGCTGCGGAGCACTTTGCACCAGACCCGGACATGCCTGCGTCGGCTGTCGCGGACCGGCAAACCCTTATCTCAACAAAGAACCATCTTTCGTTTTGGATAATTTAAGGCGGACTTTTACCCGTATGACCGACATCCCCGAAGTTGAAATCAACGAAGCCCTCGATTCGCCCTGGCTTTCGCTCTTCCTTGACCAATTCACCGATTATACGCAAGACGACGCCTTGCCTAAGCGCACAAAGGAGAAGATGATCTAATGACCACACTAACTTATCCTCTCAGTCGGATTGAAGGCCACGCCCGAGTGGTGATTGACATCCACGATGACGAAGTCTTTCGGGCTGATTTCCAGGCGATGGAAATGCGCGGCTTCAGCTATTATGTTCAAGGCATTCCCGCCGAGCAAATCACGGTGATTGTCCCCCGAATTTGCGGTGTTTGTTCCACAGCCCATCAAGTCGCCTCCGTCAAAGCTCTCGAAGACATTTTCGATGTCACCCCTCCGCCCTTGGCTGAAGACATTCGCGAAGTGCTCTTGTTGGGCCAGCTGATTCAAAACCAAGCCACTTCTCTTTTCATTTTCACAATGCCGGATCGCGTCAACGCCAGTTCGCTTTTTGAAATGGAAGAAGAAAACCAAAAACAGCGCCAGTTCTCTATGGCGCAAATGGCGCTGAAAATCCGCAAAATAGGCACGGATTTGATTAGTTTGGCAGGCGGACAGTTTATCCACCCAATCAAAACAGTGATTGGTGGCGTCACCAGTGGCATTCCGCGCCAAAAAGCGGACGAAATGATCAAAACAATCGACACTTTGCTACCCACCGCTGTTGAAATGGTTGATAACTATTGGGATTTATCCATGAAAATGGGTGACCGAATCGGCTCCTGGGGCGACGACGAACCAAGCTACTATTTGGCATCTACCGAAGAAAACAGTTTGCGGCTGAACAGCAATCGAATTCGGGTTTTATGTCCGGATGGTCCCGAATGTTATAACTTCGCCCCTTACGAATATCAAGATTACCTCAAAGTTGAAATGGGCGATTATTCCTACGCAGGAGTCAGCAGTTTTAAAGGGAAACACGTCATGAGGGCAAACAGCCTGGCGAGAATTAACCTGGCGCACTCCCTCGACATGCCCATTGCAGACGCTTATCTTAAACGCTTTGTAGAAGATTTTGGCCGTCCTGCTCATGCGATTATGTTTTTTGACCTTTGCCGTGGGATTGAGCTGGTCTATGCTCTTGAAAAAGCGCGAAAAATGCTGGAAGCTGACCTCGAGCACGGACAAACCGAAGTGCCCTATAGCCCTCGCGACGGTGAAGGCTTTGGCTTGGTTGAAGCGCCAAGAGGACCGCTAATTCACCATTATGAGGTGGAAAACGGCTTGATCAAACGCGCTGATTTTGTCATCCCAACCGTACACAATATGCTGGCTATTCGGCGTGCCCTTACGGTTGTTGCCAAACGCTATGTCAGCCCAGAGGGAATTGACAGTGAACTGGAAAGGGCGGTAGGCAGAGTGGTTCGCGCTTTTGACCCTTGCATCGCCTGTGCCACGAATTAGAAGGAGAAACAATTGACGATTGATATCGAGAACGACAAACCGCTTGCAAAACCATTTAACTTTTTTCTCTTATTATCCTTAGCACTGATTGCCAGTGCTTTCATCCTTACAAAACCAGCTGATCTCTTTGCCGGTTTTGTAAGGATTAACTTCGGCATTTCGCACCTTTTTACCGATTATGTTGCCGTTGGAGGTTTTGGAGCGACTCTGGTCAACGCAAGTTTAGTGATGCTTTTTGAGCTTTTGGTCATCCGCCTGTCTAAGGCGAACATGACCGGTCCTTCAATGGCAGCTCTGCTAATGACCGCTGGTTTTGCTTTTTTTGGGACGAGCCTCTTCAATCTAATTCCCATCGTTATAGGTGTTTATCTTTATTCGCAGATTGAAAATCTCCCTATGCGCAGTCTTTTGATACAGGCATTTATGGGCAGCGCGATTGGTCCGCTGATTAATTTTATAACTTTTGGCATGGGCCTCAGCCCAGCCATCGGCTATCCTTTGGGAATTCTAAGCGGAGTCCTGATTGGCGCGATTATCCCCCCGCTCTCCTCAGCCTTTCTGCGTTTTCACCAGGGTTACAATCTTTACAATATTGGTTTTACAGCCGGGGTAATTGGTCTGATTGCGGTTTCGGTTTTTCGCTTGTTTGGTTTTGAGGTAAACGCAGTTCGGATTATTGATGAGCAGTATCACAATGCCCTAATAATTGTGGTTACGGCAATCTTTTTAAGTCTGATTGTTTATGGTTTGATTTTGACCAAGGGGAATCTCAAAGAATATCCAAAGCTGATGGCGAACAGCGGGCGTTTGCTCTCTGACTTTGCGGTACTTTTTGGTCACGGAATCAGCTTTTTTAACATGGGCGTGATGGGTTTCATCTCCCTGATCCTGGTTCTGATTCTCAAAGGTCCGCTGAATGGGCCCGTAGTTGGTGCAATGTTGACGGTTGCCGGTTTTGGCGCTTTGGGTAAACATCCCAAAAACACCATTCCGGTCTTGCTTGGTTCAACGCTGGCTTGTTGGCTACATAAAGACCTCCCCACGACCGACGCAATTGTGCCAATTTTGTTTGGCACGACCATCGCACCGCTCGCCGGGCGTTATGGTCCGCTGGTCGGTTTGCTCGGTGGCTACCTTCACATTGCTGTGGTGGGGAACGTTTTACCCTTGCATGGCGGATTAAACCTCTATAACAACGGCTTTTCAGGCGGTTTTGTAGCCGCTTTTCTCGTGCCGATCATTGAAGCGCTCAGAACGCTTCCGGAAAGGATGAAATCAAATGCACAGACGCGAATCACAAAAGACGAGTAACATCGTCCGAGCGCTTTGCCAATACTTTTTGCTTAGGGGTGGCTGCGAAACGCATATCCTGGTTCAGCCCTATGAGGATTGTAGCTTGATAGAAATTTCTGGCAAAGTCAATGTCAGTGAGCAAGAAATTCAGGAAATTGAGCAGGCTTTTAACCAAGCCAAGACCTCCGAAATGGAATTTTACTATGACGATTTGATTTCCACCGATTTGCAAGACAACGAATTGAATCTTTTGGGCCAAATGATAGATGACCATTCGGTCACATTTGCGGATGGCTTGCTAAAAATTGTCGTCAAACGCTACTATCGGGAGGATTAGGGCAGGCTTTAGCGCAAGCCCTTATATTCATCCCGCAAGCGTTCATAAAATTCACGCAAAAAGGCATCGCGTTCTTCGGCGATTGCTTTTCCGCTTGCCGTAAAAAGCTTGTCTTTCACATTTCTCAACTTGAAAAGGTATTCATGATAAGAGCTATGTTGCTCTCCGGTTTCTTTTTCACCGGTCTCCAAGAATTTTTGAGAGGGTTCGGTCAAAATTGGCTGATTTGCCAAAACTGCATAAGCAATCGTTCGGGCAACCCCAACCGCGCCTAAAACATCCAGCTTGTCCGCATCATAGAGGCATTTTGCTTCCAGACTTTCAGGACGTTCGAGGTTAGAGCGGAAACGATGGGCACGAATGCAATGTTGCACGGCTTCGATGCGCTCCGGTTGCCAACCTTTGGCTGCCAAAACTTCAGCGGCGAAAATTGCCGAGGTCAGGTGATGCTCCATTCGTCCCCTGCCATCTTGCCCGGGTGCGGCACCGCGAGAGTCGTGCAGCAAGGCAGCCGCTTCGATAATTTCGAGGTCAGCGCCCTCGGCTTTGCCAATTCTCTCTGCCATCACTTTAACGCGCAAGACGTGATCAAAATTGTGGACTTCGTCCGCTTCCTCATACCAGGTTTTGGCTTCTTCGATTGATATACTCATTGCTTCTCCATCAAAAAGGCAGTTTTATCCAGCCCATATAGGAAGCTAAGAGAACGGCCAAAACAAAAATTATGACAACAATCCGAACTACTTTCACGGCAACTTTGAGGACGTCGCGCAATACATAGCCAATCGCAACGGCAGCGAGGGCGATAATCAGGATATTAATCAGCTGACGGATAAGTTCGTAGTCCATGGTTAATCGGCGTCATCCCCTTGTTCGAGTTGATTAATTAAATTTCCTGCAAGTGTTTTCCAACGCTCAATCTCGCCCGAATCTTCGTGTTTTTCTTTCCAAAAAAGCTCCAGCAGCTGCAGGGGGTTGAGCGAACTGGTTTCTTCGTTTGCCCCAAGCCGGCTGCGCGCTTCTGAAATTGGGTTTTTTTGAATTTTGAACTCGAAAGCCTCTTTGGCATAGTTCATCAGCTGGGCTTCGTCAATTAGAACCTCATAGCCTTGCGGATAATT
>CAYVOY010000101.1:0-656 GCA_964453395.1 uncultured Anaerolineaceae bacterium | reverse complement strand
GCGCACAATCGCACCTTCCAGTTCCTCTTGAGAGGGGAGCGCGGCGATTAATTTCTCATTGACGTTTAATTCGTCTTCCAAAGTGACACTGCGGTCAATGAATTTACGAATTGGCAATTTGCGCCACTCATAAGTGGTTTTGCCTTTTTCGACCATGGCGATGATAAAACCCTTATCTTCTTTTACTTCGCCAAAATCGACCCGTTCAATCGATCCCGGGTAAACTACCGGTGGATGCGAACCGGCATTCAAATCTTGATATTTATGAATATGCCCAAGAGCGACATAATCAATTTGAGGTTTTGTGACCATGCCAAGCGGCAAAACAATATCACGCCCGATTTTAATTTCTTGCTCATTCCCAAACTTTGCCCCGGCAATCGAGGCATGTGCGGTCAAAATCACCGGCAGGTTGGGGTCGCATGCTTCAAGGGCAGCATTAATCCAATCGGACACAGCGCCTTCCATCACTTTGAGCGGATCCTCTTCTTCAGACTCGTCGCTGTTTATGCTTTGCATCACAGCCGAGCGCGTAAGCCAGGGAATTGCCAGAACCTGAACCGGCAGGCCTTCCAAATCTTCCGAACTGAGAAGTTTGAGATTGCTTACAACCCGGATGTGTGCTGGCTGAAGCGTATCAAACTCTTGCATGGCGT
>CAYVOY010000100.1:0-5704 GCA_964453395.1 uncultured Anaerolineaceae bacterium | reverse complement strand
TTTAGGCTTTACAGGAAGCAGGAAGCAGGGAGCAGGGAGCAGGGAAAAAATCTTTCGTACGGAGGGGTTTCAACCCCTCGACGACCGTATAGTGTTCTAATCAAATTCAGTTTTTGATGAATATTGGGCTGGGTTGAAACCCAGCCGTACACCAGCATCTTTTCCTCGTTGAAAATCGCCTTTTTGGCAAAAATGGGAAACTTAGGTTTCGACCAGAACGAACAAAAAAGGCTAATCTTTGATGGATTAGCCTTTTCCTTAACTGAGAATCTCAGCCTTACTTTTCAGTAAGTGATTTTTTAATCATGTTCGCCAAACGGCGGACGCCTTCGGTGATTTTTTCGGGGTTGGCAGCAGAGAAGTTCATACGCATGGTATTGACGGGACCACCATTGGGATAGAAGGGGTCGCCGGGAACGTAGGCAACTTTTTCTTCAACCGCTTTGGGGAAGAGTTCAATGCTGTTGCAACCTTCCGGCAAACGCAACCAGAGGAACAAACCACCGCGAGGGGTTGTCCAGGTTGTGCCTTCGGGCATGTAATCTTCGAATGCCTGGAGCATAGTGTCGCGGCGTTCTTTGTAAACACGCTTGATTTTTTCGATGTGAGCAGGCAGCCAGTCTGCGGATGCCATTTCGTATGCCACATATTGATCGAAGGTAGAGCATTGCAAATCTGCGCCTTGTTTAGCCTGGACCATTTTCTTCATAACCGTTGTCGGTGCAACCACCCAGCCAATACGCAAACCGGGAGCCAAAATCTTGGAGAAGGTGGAGGTGTGAATGACGTTTCCGTTGAATTCACCGCTGCCGTTGGAATGGTAAGCGGTATCCAAAACAGCGATTGAAGGCAGAGACTCGCCTTCGAAAATCAATTTTCCGTAGGGGTCATCCTCAATTAAGGGCACGCCATATTTGCTTGCCAGTTCAATCAATTGCTTGCGGCGTTCGAGCGTCATGGTGACGCCGAGCGGGTTTTGGAAGTTCGGCAAAACATACATGAATTTGATGTTTTGTTTGATTAATTCTTCGAGGTTTTCGGTAACCAAACCGTTTTCGTCGGTTTCGGCAGTAACAAAATTGGGTCCATATGTATTCCAGGCTTGCAGCGCGCCCAAATAGGTCGGGCTTTCGGTGAGAACGCGGTCGCCATTATTGATAAAAATCCGTCCGATAATATCCAGCGCTTGTTGAGAACCGGAAGTAATCAGGATGTTGTCTTTGGTAACATTGATACCGTTTTTGTTCATGTCGTCGGCAATCCATTGGCGCAGGGGGTCATAACCCTCAGTCGTCGTATATTGGAGTGCTTTTTGTCCGTTTTCGCGCAAGACTTTATCACAAGCAGCGAGGGTTTCTTCCAGAGGGAAGAGTTCTCCGGCGGGGAAGCCGCCACCAAACGAAATAACGTCCGGTTGATTTGTAACTTTCAATAGCTCCCGAATGAAAGAACTTTTCATTCTTTCAGTCCGGTTTGCAAAACGAAGTTCCCATGGTGTTGACATATTAATACTCTCCTTTTTCTGTTTCAAAATTTATTTCATATATCGACTGACAATTGTTGCCGCTCCGGGCAGAGCAACGCGATCGCCCTGGGTGAGGTCCGCGGGTGCGTTTTGTTTCCAGTCCGGTGCGTTTTGGAAAATGAAAATCTTGGTGCCTTCAACAGCCGTCTTCTTGTCAACGAAAGCTTGCCCGGTCAGGAAACCGTTGCTGTCAATGGCGCAACTGGTAACCTTGCCGACCATACGGCCTTTGATGTCGACCACAGGATCGCCGGGATGTGCCATGCGAACCGCTTTTTCGTCGAAGGTAAAGCGAGCCACAATTCCTTTGCGTTTGGCTTCGCGCTTAACGAAAGCTTCTCGGCCGATGAACCAGGCGGAATTGAGTTTGAGGAAGGGCAGGAATCCGGCTTCGCCAATCGTCAGATTCATCTCGCCACCCATTTCGTGACCGTAGAGCGGCAGTCCGGCTTCGGTGCGCAAGCTGTCGCGGGCGCCAAGGCCAACGGGCAGCATGCCAAGCGGTGTTCCGGCTTCCATGATGGCATTCCAGAAGTGAACAGCATTATCTGGGTGAACGAAAAGCTCAAAAGCCATCTTTTCACCGGTATAACCGGTTCGGGAAACAATCACCGGTATATCTGCAACGACTGCTTCGCAAAGTTGATTGCGGTTCAGGCGGCGAATCTTGCGTTCTTCGGCTGGGCTTGCCAATGAGCAGAGGATATCGCGGCTGAGCGGACCTTGCAAGGCGATATCAACGAGCATGTCTTTGCCAGCTTTGGGATCTTTTAGGTTGCGCAAAATAACATTGCGTCCAAAAGCGGTAACCCAAGGGCGTTCACGGTCAACCACTACGGTTCCGTCTTTGACAGCGTTGAGCCAGGCCCAGTCTTTGGCTTCGTTGGCGGCATTGACAACCAAAAGATATTTTTCACGGTCGAGGCGATAGACGATTAGGTCGTCAATTACGTTCGCATCGGGATCCATAAAGTGTGTATAGACTGATTCGCCAATATTACGGAAGAGCACGTCATTCCCACAAACCGATTCAAGGAAAACGGCCGCATCGGGACCTTCGGCCATAAAAGCGCCCATATGGGTTACATCAAAGAGTCCAGCTGCCTGGCGGGTTGCCAGATGCTCCTGCAAAACGGAGCTATACCAAAGCGGCATTTCCCATCCTGCGAAGGGCATCATCTTTGCGCCTAAGGCAACGTGGGTTTCATACAGCGGTGTGCGTTTCAGCTCTTGGTTTTCGGGCTCTTCCCACTTAAACTCAGGATGAACCTTGCAGGGACCGGGATCTTGTGGCATTCCGACAAAGTAAGGTTTGCATAAGTCGATTGGGTCACCTTCTGGTTTATCCCAAACCGGATCAGCCTTATTAATCGAAATGGGACCCGGAATTCTCTGAGTCAAATCTTTGTCATAGAAAATAAAACCGGTAGAAAGTCCAAGAATCCATAAACCAGCCAAACCAACTTTGTCAGACGGAACGGTCAGGACAAAACGATGGGGGGCTTTGCAGGTCAAAACACCTTCAATATCACCGGAAGTGGTGTGCATCATTGTGCATTGGCTCTCGCCGGGTTTGAGGGCTTCAACGTCACTGGTCATCGTGAAGTTTACGAAAGCGCGGACGGTTTCGCCGGTCATTTCAATCGCACCATATGCT
Organism: uncultured Anaerolineaceae bacterium; assembly: GCA_964453395.1. Taxonomy (GTDB): domain Bacteria; phylum Chloroflexota; class Anaerolineae; order Anaerolineales; family Anaerolineaceae; genus Mesolinea. The sequence continues at coordinate 2,522 of CAYVOY010000100.1, read as the reverse complement.
GCGCTGTAGCGTTCTTCAGTGTAGAAATAATGCGGAGCGCCGTGCTTTTGTTCAATTTCGTCCATTGACGGTTTTGAATCTGCCATAGCACGAACTTCAGCATTGATGTCAATCAGAGTTTGGAAATCAAGTTTGGCACGGGTGATATTACCGCTGCGACCAATCATGTAGTAGGGAGTAACCGATTTGAAGAGACGGTCAATTAGCTGAGCGATCTTGCGGAAATCCTCTTCTTTGAAGCCGCGTTGAGTCAACCAGGTTGCGCCCATGCGCAAACCGCTGGAGCGTAAAGCGGATTTGTCGCCCGGGATGGTGTTGCGATTAACCACAATCCCAGCCAGGTCGAGAATACGAGCTCCAAGGTCACCATTCAGCGGGACACCATCGGGGCTTTTGTAAGATTTACAATCAATCAAAAGCATATGACTGTCTGTGCCTTGATAGGGCACATTCACGCCCAATTCCTTGAATGCATCGGCGAAAGCCTTGGCATTTTTCAGGGTTTGCTCTTGTAGCTCAACGAATTGATTGGTTGTGGCAAGCTTGAAAGCGGTTGTCATCGCGGCAATATTATTGACATGAGGTCCGCCCTGTTCGCCGGGGAAGATGCCTTTATCAATCTGCTCGCCTATTTCGCGGTCGTGACAAATTACCACTGCACCACGCGGACCGCAAAGGGTCTTGTGGGTCGTGAAGGTAACCACATCGGCAATTCCGATAGGCGAAGGAACTTTTTTAGCGGCGACCAAACCGGCAATGTGGGAAATATCCGCTAAAAGATAAGCACCAACTTCGTCGGCGATTTCGCGGAATTTTTTCCAATCGGGAATCCAGGGATAAGAGGTATAACCGGCGATAATAATCTTCGGTTGGCACTCTATCGCGATTCGCCGAATATCTTCGTAGTCCAGTTTTTCAGTTTCAGGATTGACGGTGTAAGAATGAGCTTTATAATGCAAACCCGAACGGGCAACGGGGGAACCATGGGTCAAGTGACCACCATGCAAGAGGTCCATACCTAAAATGGAATCGCCCGGTTTGATTAAAGCGGTAAAAACGGCTGTGTTTGCCGGCGCACCGGAAAGCGGTTGAACGTTGACCCAGAGATCGTCGGCAATTAAATCGTTGGCGGCAAAAAGTTCCGCAGCCCGACGACGAGCAAGCGCTTCAAGCATGTCAACATATTCAACGCCCTTATAATAACGCCCATCACTGTGACGGCGATAGCGTCCGAGCTGATAGGCATAGTCCATAATTTGGTCTTCGTCCTGATAGCGTGTTTCAGGTCTGGGGTAGCCTTCGGCATAAATATTGGTGAAAGGGGAAGCCAGAAGGTCGCGGACGGCTTTTGGTGCGATGCTTTCGCTGGCAATCATGATTAATCGACGCGCCTGGCGTTCGGTTTCAAAATCGACCAGACTTTTGACGTTGGGGTCATAGTCTTCAACACGTTTTTCAAACAAATAATCGCTCATAGTTTCTTACCTCAATAGATTTTGATCTCTCTGCTCATATAAGGGACTTGACGGCAGAGGTTCTGTTGGAAATAGTTTGGAAATGGGGGAAATATCGTTGATTAAGCAACGAAAACACATGTCATCAACCGAAAAGTTGTTGAGATGATTAAATATAGTTGCTAAATTCGCCATTGGAGCAATTGTACCTTAATATGTCTTTTTTCTCTATGGCTTAAACAGAGGCTGAGACAGGCTTCGGTGTCCTTTTCCCTTTTTTACTTTTTCCTGTTTCCTTTTACCTGTTTCCTTTTTCCTTTTTCCTGCTCTCCGTTTCCCGTTTCCCGCTCCCCGTTCTGGTTTATAATCAGGCTATGCTTGATGAAAAAGACGATCTGAGCGACGAGATTGCTCTGATAAATGCCGCAAAGACCGATCCGGATGCTTTTGGCTTGCTTTATGAACGCTATGTCGACCGAATTTATAACTACATCTACTATCGGGTCAGTTCAACTGGGGACGCTGAAGATTTGACTGCGCGTGTCTTTTTCAAAGCGCTGAAAAGCATCGACTCCTATCGTCATATGGGTTTGCCTTTTTCTGCCTGGCTCTATCGAATTGCCCATAACCTGGTCGCCAATTATCATCGCGACCGTTCCAAAACTGATGAGATATCCATTGAAAATTTGGCAATCATAGAAACCAATCGAGAAGCATATCCAGAAGAATTTGTCGCCGAACAACAAGAAACAGCTTTTCTGTTGAAATTAGTGAACGACCTTTCGCCACTAAAAAAAGATTTGATCATTCTGAAATTTGTCGATCGATTATCTAATGAGGAAATTGGAAAGATTTTCGGCAAAACCGAAGGGGCAATCAAAAGTTTGTATCACCGCACACTGGTTGAACTAAAAGAACGCGCCAAGCAAAATCGCGATTCACGAATCTTCTAAACCGAAATGGGGTTAAAAATGAAAAGGAAGGCATATACAGAATGAGTTTTGATAATGAATTAACCAGATTTGAAGAGCAATTAGCCACACAATTCCGCGGGCATATCCCCGATGG
>CAYVOY010000099.1:0-5857 GCA_964453395.1 uncultured Anaerolineaceae bacterium | reverse complement strand
GGGAAAGCATCTCGAGCAAGAGCCCGAGAACCAAGGGCAAATCTTCTTTCAGGCATTGCCCGGAAAAGAGCGTTGCAAGACTGCCGCTGCTGATAGAAATCGAAGCACCGCAACTTTCAATCTGATTATTGAGTTCCTGAAAATTATGCTTTAAGGTTCCGGTTGAGAGCATGGCAGCCAGCAAATTTGCCAAGCCACTTTTTTCAGCCGGGTCAGAAAGCGAGCCGACCGGCAACAAGCCGCGGAAGAAAACCGCAGGGCTGGTCGGATTGGGGTAAGCGAGGAAGGTGCTGCCGTTATCGAAAGTCTTGCGAAAAATTGTGTCTGCGCCGGGCAGTGATTTTATGTATAAATTATCCATTTTGACCATTGTTTCGATTGCGATAAATTCCGGTTACTCGATGGGCGGGGTCAAGATATTGCCGGGCAACGCGCAAAATATCGGCACGTGAGACCTTTTCCAAGCGTTCTACGTATTCGGTAAACCAGGCATAGTCGGCGAAAGACTGCGCATAGCCGAGCCAATAGCCCTGGTTGGTGATGTTATCAATGCTGTAGGCGAAATTAGCCCGCGCTTGTTTGAGGGCAATCGAATGTTCTTCAGCACTGACTTCTTTGGATAAAAATTCGTCAATCAGCCGGTCGAGGGCTTCAATCACTTCTTCCGGGCTGTGGTCATCGCGGCAGGTGACATAGACGCTGTAAGTGCCTGGGTCGATTGTGGCGGTCAGCGAGCCATTCACAGTGGCAACGAGTTGGTTTTCAACCAATTCCCGATAAAGCCGGCTGCCGCGGTTGCCAATGCCACCACTGCCAAACATGTTTAAGCTTGAAGGTCCGCTAAGGATGCTTTCGAGCAGACTAAAGGCGAAAAAGTCAGGGTCACTTGCTTTTGGAGAGCGCCAGGAAAATTGAAGGTAATTGTTTTCTTCAGGCCCAAAAATCTCTACTGTTTGAGCTTTTTTAATTTGCGCTTCCGGTTCGGGAATAGAATGAATGACTTCGTGACTCTCAATTGGCCCAAAGGCATTTTTGATGAGTGCCAGGGCTTCGTCAATATCAAAAGATCCGGCAAGGCAAAGATGGGCGTTATTGGGCTGATAATAATTGCGATAGTGACCGTAGAGGTCGTCCCGGGTCAGGTTCAGCAAATCTTCGGTTGAGCCAAGCACCTCATTACGATAGGGGTGCTTTTCAAAAGAAGCGTTTTCGACTACCTCTCCCAATAAAAACTGGGGGTCATTTTCGTTGCCTTCTCTCTCAGAGAGAATAACCGTTCGTTCTGTCTCGACTTCCTCAGGATCATATAGGCTATTGACCATCCGGTCAGCTTCAAAGCGCAGGGCAGTTTTGAGAGCGTTGCTTGGAATGGTTTGAAAGTAGGCGGTCCAATCGGGACTGGTGAAGGCGTTGGAATAGCCACCGGTTCGGGCGATTGCGGTTTCCATTTCCTGGCCGCTGAAATTTTTTGTGCCTTTGAATTGCATATGTTCAACCCAATGGCTCAAACCGGTTTTGCCGGCAATTTCATTTCGAGAGCCGATGTTGTACCAAAGCCAAAGACTGACGATTGGAGCGCTTTGGATTGGTTTCAAACTGATTCGCAAACCGTTTGAAAGCGTGTAGACTGCAATGTTATTATTTTTATTCAATTTATTCAATGTCGGAACAATTCTTTCCTATAGGATGACTGCGGTCTCTGTCCCAGCGAATCATCATGAGGAGTCCAAGGATGATTACTCCCATTCCGATCATGACACCCTGGCTTTGCAAGATGCCTAAGATGACCAAAGGGGGAGGGTTGGTGCCAAAACCGAAGGCATCTGCCAGAGCGGTAAAAGCGCAAATGACAAGCCCTGTCATTATTAAACGGCTGCCGATATCCGCCAGGAGGGTCTTTTCGGTGCAGCTCCAGAAAGCATTCATGCTGATGTAAGCCCCAAAAGTCAAGAGGGCAATGCCAATCAGAATCATGATGATTTGAGTGAAACCGATATACAAACCGCGGTCTGCGCCAACGAGATCCGGGCGCAAACCCAAAACGAGCATAAAGATGCCAACGAGAACAGTTGTCAGACTGCCTCGGATGGTAGTATGGGGAAAGTCATAATTTCGTATTTTGGTTTCGGCATTGCGTGGATCTATCAAGACATCCCGTTCAGTTAATTTCATAAGGTACTCCTGACAGGTTGATTAACTTGAGAGCTTTTGTTATGTGGTTAAGCGATTGTGTCATATCTCCTCCATTTTACCCAGTTTTCTAAATCTCGGATTGATTTTGTTCAATGTCAGCTGTTTTGAATGAAACAGACTAACGACTTTAATATGACAACCGCCTTTTCGATTGTCATCGAGTTTTAATGATGAGCATTGTTAGGAAGAATTGGGAATTAACTCAACAAAATTTGAAAATAGCTGCTGTGTAATCAAATCAATTTTTGACAATATAGCCCTATTTTTGCAAAAATGACTTGACGTAATGTATTTACAATCTAAAATTGGATTTAATTATCAAAACAATGTTCTATTAAGAACAATTTTATAAAAGGAGATTCTTATGATTTTTGGTATTGACCCCATTTTTGCCCTCATACCGTTGATTCTTTATGTGATCATTTCATTTAAAGAAGATTGGCATCCGGTTATGAACGTTTTTATTTGTGTTGTGTTGGCAGCAATTATCACGAAGCAGCCTTTTGCCAATATGGGCCGTGTGCTAGCTGACTCTTTAGGTTCTTTCCTTGGCATGATTGGTCTGATTATCATGCTCGGCTCCGGTTTGGGTGCCATTTTACATAAAACCGGTGTTGCTGAAAATCTGGTCATGGGCCTGGTGAAAACCATTGGCGTGAACACTGAGAAAAAAGCAATTATCACCACCATGCTTAGCTCGACTGTTTTGGTTGCACTGCTCGGCACACTGGCTGGGGCAAACGCAATTATCGCCCCAATCATCATTCCATTGGTCGCTACAGTTGGCTTAACACCATCTGCAATTGCGGTTTGCTTCCTTGGTGCCGGTTTGACCGGTATGTTCCTCGGACCCTACACTCCGCAAGTTGTTACTATCCTGGGCATTACCGATTTGAGCTATGGCAACTACATTATCGGTGCAGGTATCCCCCTTGCCTTAGTTGTTTTGCTTGTTACCTTCTTCTGGGCTCTTCGTGCGCAAAAGAAAACCAAAGGTGTTTATGCTTATGAAGATGTTGAAGCACCAAAAGAAAATTATCAAGCCAGTAAGGAAACCAAACAAGCTACCATCGGTTTTCTTGTTTCCATTCTGGGAATGATTGTTTATGGCATCACCGTTCAAGGCGGGGCCGCTTTTGCAATTTTGGCAATTCTTGTCTCTGCGATTGTTACAGGCATTGCCGGCAAGCTTAAAGTTGGTGATTTGATTGATACCTTCATCACCGGAGCATCGAAACTGATGTGGCTCTTCATCATGTTCCTGCTTTTCAATCCCTTTATCGAATTCATTGCCAATGTCGGCGCCTTTGACCGTTTGGTCGAATTGCTCCAACCACTTCTGGCTTCCGGTAACCGGATTCTCTTCTCCTTAATTGCCACCCTGACCGGTATCTTCGGAATTGGTGGAGCAGCGACTGCTGATAACGTGGTTATGGACAGCATGTTCCGCGGTTTGGTTGACAACATGGGCATCTCGATGACGCTTTGGGCTTTGATTTTGCTGGTTTCCGGTCAAATCACCTCCTTTGCTTATCCCGAAGCAGACATGATCGGGCAGATGGGTTTGGCACGCTCGAAAGATGTCAAGACGATGGTTAAATATGGTTTGACGGTCGTCCTTTTCGCTACCATTTTAGTTGTGGTATTGTCGATCTTTAATCTTTAACATGTTAGAACAAAAAATACGAGCCTTCCTGGACAACCAGGAAGGCTCAATTTCAGTTGTTGTAAAGTCTTTTTTTGATGAACGTCAATTCTCAATTGACGCTGATTCTGTATACCGCTCAGCCAGCACGATAAAAATTTTCATTATGTCCGAACTTTTTAGACAAGCGAAAGAAGGTCTGCTTTCCCTGTCAGAAACTATGGTTTTGACTGATGCGATGTTGACCGGAGGCGATGGTGTCCTAAAAGAACTCAAACCTGGCCACGCATTTACTCTCGAAGAAATTTGTACGCTCATGATTATTTTGAGTGACAACATGGCAACCAATATTCTGATTGACCGGCTTGGGATGGAGAACATCAACGCTCAAATTGCTCGTTTGGGCATGGAAAAGAGCAGCCTTCAACGGAAAATGATGGACTCAGAGGCGGTCAAAGCCGGTTTAAATAATTACACGACAGCTGCTGAATTTGCGGCAATCCTCGAAAGCATTTATCGCAGAGAAAACGTAGATGCCGAATCAAGTGATAAAATGCTGGATATTTTGAAGCGTCAGCAAGTTCGCGGTCGGCTGGATTTGGCTTTGCCGGAAGAACTTGTGATCGCACATAAAACCGGTGATTTGGATAATCTGGAACACGATGGTGGCATTGTTTTTTTGGAAAACAAACCTTACTTAATTTGTGTTTTGACTGAAAATGTCAGAAGCAATAGAGAGGGTCGTGAGATTATCGGCGAAATTTCCCGGATGGTTTACGAAGAATTTTTGAATTAGATTAAACTGTTGAAGAGATAAACGTAGAGGTTGGCATGAAAATTACAGAAATTCGGCTGGCAGAGCTTAGAGTTCCATTGAAACATCCTTTTAAGACCGCTCTCCGGACGGTTGACAGGATTGAAGATGTGGTTGTGGAAGTTCACAGCGATCAGGGCTTGATTGGTTACGGTGAAGCAGCTCCGACTGCGGTGATTACCGGCGATAGCAAAGGCGCAATCATTGCGGCTGTTAGGGATCACATTGCACCGGCATTGATTGGAATGCCCATCGAAAATCCAGAAGAGATTTTCAAAAAGCTGGATGCGGCAATAATCAAGAATACGAGTGCCAAAGCTGCCGTTGACATGGCGATTTATGATCTTTTTGCTCAAATGCTTGGCATTCCACTCTATCAATTTCTCGGTGGCTATCGCAATCAGCTTGAAACGGATTTGACAATTAGTATCAACAGCCCTGAAGAAATGGTTTCCGATTCTCTCGAAGCCGTAGATTTAGGCTATAAGGTTTTGAAAATTAAGCTTGGAAAAGATGTTGAACTGGATTTACAGCGTTTGGAAGCGATCGTTGCGGAAGTTGGCTCGGATGTGAAATTGCGTCTGGATGCTAATCAGGGTTGGAAGCCGAAGGAAGCTGTCAGAATTGTCCGTAAGATTGAAGATAAGGGCATTCCGATTGAGTTTATTGAACAACCGGTTGCGGGGCATGACTTTGAAGGCTTGAAATTTGTAACCGATAACACAGAAATGCTGATTATGGCGGATGAATCGCTCTTCTCACCGGCAGATGCCCTGAGATTACTTCAGATGCGGGCGGTGGACTTGCTGAACATCAAGCTGATGAAATGCGGTGGTATTCACCAGGCTTTGAAAATTAGTACGTTGGCTGAGATTTATGGCGTCGATTGCATGGTCGGTTGTATGCTGGAATCGAAGTTGAGCGTCAACGCCGCGGCCCATTTTGCGGCTGCCAAATCGGTTGTGAAATATGTTGACCTCGATGGTCCCGGGCTGTGTTTGATTGATCCAGTAAGCGGGGGAGCTACTTTTAACGATTCGCAGATTATGCTCAACGACGATCCCGGTTTAGGGGTTAAGGGCGTTGACGGTTTGGTTTACTTCTAAGACCTGAATTTCTCATTTTGCTGAAACAATCAGTTTTCAACGAGGAAAAGAAAATTTAGGTTTGGATAATTCCTGACTTAACTGTAGGCCGGATTCTGT
>CAYVOY010000098.1:5168-5914 GCA_964453395.1 uncultured Anaerolineaceae bacterium | reverse complement strand
CGTGTTCGAAAACGCGAGCCATGATGCCGTGAACCATGCCGTCTAAAACGCGGGCGACATCGGCGATAGATTCGCGCTTGCCCAAGCCGATTTCAGCGGGGGAAAGATAGAGCGCATCACCACCAAGGTGGCGCATGCCCACGTCAAAGCTGACACGGGTGCGAAGGGAGGGCTTTTGGAAGATCATCGCCAAAACCTTGCCCTTTAGGACGGGCTCGTTGCCACCAGCCTTATACTCCTTTTTCAGCCTGACGGCGAGATCGAGGAGGTCAGTGATTTCTTCGGGGGTGTAGTCAATAATATCGAGAAAGTCTTTGTGCATTGGTACCTAATGTTCTCCTTTTTGGTTTTTGCAACATGTAAATATCTCGCTCGAAAGTTTCTAATTCCGAGCGAAATTGTTCCATGTTGATTTTACCAGATTGTTGAAGAAACGGGGAGCAGGGAACAGGTAGCGGGGAGCGGAAAAGCAGGAAACGTGCAACTTGGATCAGGGAGCGGGGAGCCGGCAGCGACAATGCCGAAACTGCTATTCGGCGTACTGAATTGTGCCTTGGAGGGGGTTGCCAATATTTTTGAGGATGAGGTTTTGCATATCGGTCATGGCTTGCCATTCTTCTTTGTCGCCATGGTCGTAGCCAACAAGATGGAGGATGCCGTGGACGAAGAGCATTTCAATTTCTGTCTGAACCGGATGTCCGCCGAGTTTGGCTTGTTGACCAGCTTTTTGGAAGGAGATGATGATA
>CAYVOY010000098.1:0-5158 GCA_964453395.1 uncultured Anaerolineaceae bacterium | reverse complement strand
TGATATCGCCCAGGTATTCTTCGCCGGTTTCGGGGTCGGTATAGGCGTTCTCAAAAGAAAGCACATCTGTTACAGCGTTTTCATTGCGCCAATTGAGGTTGAATTGGCGAATGAGTGCATTGTTTGTAATACGAAGGGTCGCTGATGAATTCAATGGGAGTTTGAGTTGCTTGAGGCTTTCTTCCCAGGTGAGTGCGAGCCTGTTCTGGTCGAGCTGTTTGGCGTAAGAGTTGGGAACAATCAAAGTGAGCATGGTTGACATCCTTGCTTCATGGAAGCTGGTTTTCTGACTCGGTTGGGTTGGTAAGGCGTTTTGGCTCTTCAGGATATTTTATGCGTGGGTGATAGGACTGCTTTAAAGTGTCGAAGAAGGACTGTTTAATCGTATGCAAGTCGCGAAGGGTCAAATCGGTGTCGTCGAGTTGGTTTGCGTTTTGAACTGCATCGAAAACGTTGTTGATGACGGTCCTGATTTCGTCGTCGGTTTTAGGTGCATTGGAGCGGGCGCTGGCTTCGGTGCCATCCGCCAGCATAAGCAAGGCGGTTTCTTTGGAACGAGGGGCTGGGCCGGGGTAGGTAAAGGCTTTCACATCAACGTCATCCGGATTTTCAGCTGCTTTGAGGGCGAGATTGTATTGATAGCGGGTGATATTCGTGCCGTGATGCTCTTTGATGAAATCAATAATGCGCGAAGGCAGGCGATGTCTTTTAGCGAGGGCAACGCCGTCGGTAACGTGCCGAATGATGGTTGTGGCGGTTGCGCTTGGATCGACATTGTCGTGAGAATTTAAATCATCACGGGACTGGTTTTCGATGAAGAAGGATGGATTTTCAGATTTTCCGGCATCGTGATAAAGCGCACCAACGCGCACCAAAAGGCGATCTGCGCCAATTTTTTCTGCGGCTTGTTCAGCCAGGTTGGAGACCTGGAGGGAATGTTGGTAGGTTCCGGGAGCGTTGGTTAGTATCTGCTGAAGCAAGGGATGATCCGGCCTGGAAATATCCATTAACTGGAGGGCGGTTGGTTCGTCCAAGACCAACGAATAAAGGTTTTGGAGAAGCAGGGCAAAGGTGGCGGACAAGAGTCCGTTAACAGCGGCGGCTGCGATAAGCGTGAACATTCCAATTAAGTCAGTGTTACGATCTCCAAATCGCAAAGTCAAAATTACCGCTGCCGAGAGCAGTGCGGCAAGGCCACCAGTCGCGAAGAAAGCACTAACGCGCCTTCCTTTGCCTAAAAGCAACATGCCGGCAATGGTTGGGAGCAAATAATAAAGTGCGAGTTCTGCACTGCGTGGGTAGCCAAAAACGGTGAGGCTAACAAGAATGAAGGTGGTAAAAAAGCCAAATTCAAAGTTGTAAACCAATGAAATCGTCAAACCAAAAGCAGCAACCGGGAAAAGATAGGGGACAATCGTTCTGCCCATAACCATGAACCTTCCGAGAGCTAAAACAGCTAAAAAGAAGAGAGCAACGAGGGAAAGCGATTTAATGTTATTGAAAATTGCATGATTCCTGCGGAAGTGATAAACGAAAATCAAAACACCCACCAGAGCAATCATCAGACCGCTGCTGAGGAAAAGCTTGCCGCGATCGGTCGGTTCACCTAAGCCGAAAATTGTCAGGGCTTCCAAATCGCTTTCAGAAACAATTTGACCACGCCTAAGCAGAACTTCACCTGCCATAATTTGACGGTTGATTGGCAAGACGGCCGAACGGGCTGCTTCCCGAGCTGCTTCGGTTTGTTCTTCGCTATAAAGACTGGTCGGAACGATGAAGGGTGAGATAATCGAGACAATCAGCTTGGTTTGGTCATTTTTGAAGGCAAAATCGATTGTGGCAGGCAAGTTACTTCGAACAGTTCCTAATTGATTGTTGCGAATGCTGTCTCGCAAGACAATTTCTAAAACGCGAGTACTTTCTGCACGAATTGCTTGAAAATCTTGATCAGAAAGTTCAAGCAAATTTTCAAATTCATCATCGCTTAGTTGGAGCGTATCCAAAGAGTTTAAATCTTGAATTTTTTGATCATCGCTTGAAAAGTTATCCCCGCGAACAGTTGTAATGTAGTAGAAAGTGTTTTCGAGTTTCTCAAGCTGAGACCGGGCAATGGCTGGGTCGGGAGGTAAATAGACAGCAGGGGCAGCAGAAGCAGCGGCATCGCGGGCAGCTTCGGTGAAAGCCCGGGATTCGAAGGTGACAGAGTAGGGTGCTAAGATTTCTTGGGTTGAAACTTCTCCAACATGCACTTTTTGAGTTTGTTCGTTGAGCAAGTCAGGGGCAACCAGCATAGCAAAAGCCAGGATTAACACAATCACGAAAAGGATGATTCTGCTAACGTTCGCAGGAATAGAAGAGGCAGGCTTTTTGCTTGACTGTTCGGACATATTATTCTTTACTGAGCTCCTCTTTGACAATGCGGCTGGCTTCAGCGTTGGTGGCTCTGCCTTGCAGTTTGGGGAGCAAGTTTTTGAGGACTTTACCCATGTCTTTAACAGAAGTTGCGCTGGTTTCAGAAATCGTTTGCCGAACCAAGTCGGTTAATTCTTCGGTGCCCAACTGAACAGGCAAGTAAGTTTTGAGGATGGCGATTTCTGCATCAGCTGCGTCGATGAGATCCTGGCGCCGTGCTTTTTCGGCATCGGCTTTGGATTCATTGCGGGTTTTGATTTCTTTTTGAACTGCTTGCAAGAATTCTTCTTCTGACAAGGGCTCGCCTTTGTTTTTTTCGGCAAGCTGAATGGCAGATTTTAACATCCTAATAACCCATTTTTGGGTATCATTTTTAGCTTTCATCGCGTTAGCGAGGTCTTTTTGAAGTTGTTCGTGAAAATCCATGGGTTTATTATACCTGTTAGCAGGCTGGAATGGAAATTCTGTGCTACGGTTCAGGGATCTATTGTTATGAGTTCTATTAATTGCTCAAATGTTTTTTGGCCGATGCCTTCGACATTCATCAGTTCTTCGAGGTTGAGGAAAAAACCGTTTTGAGTGCGATAGTCGATAATCGCCCTGGCTTTGACTTCTCCGATTCCGGGGAGGCTTTCAAGCTCTTCCTGGCTGGCTGTGTTGATGTTTATCAAGCTGTTTATTTGAAGTCCGGAAGATCTTTGGGGGACTTCAAGGCTTGGTTGAATGTCGGTTTTTGGCGGGATGGTAATCCTTTGCCCATCGTTCAAAATTGTTGCCAGATTGATTAAATCCAGCCCGGCATTTTCGGTTGGGCCGGATGCGGCTTCAATTGCATCCTGAACGTTTGCGCCTTCCGGCAGCTGATAGAGTCCCGGTTGCTGCACTTCGCCGGCAACGTGAACCTGAATAAGATGGAGGGTGGCGGTTGGTTCGGGGGTTAGGTTAGGTGTGACGGTAACCAGCGTCAGGCTAGTCCCTTTTTGGGGAAGCTTGATAAATTGGAATAAACCGGTGAGGATTATGCCGATGAGAATACCGGCTAAAAGATGGGTCCACTTTATGTTTTTGATGAAAACATCTCCATTTCAAGCTAAAAAATGACGCCTGCCCTCAATCAAAGGACAGGCGTATCATTTTCAGTGAAGCTTAATTCTCATCAAAGCTGAGATAGAAACGAATCAGTGTTTCAATTCCACGCAGCCAGGTTGTGTAACTTTGTTTTTCATTGGGCGAATGAATTGCATCATCGGGCAAACCAAAACCGGTCAGGATTGATTTGACGCCCAACTCGCGCTGCATAACGGTTGCAACCGGGATTGAGCCGCCTTCGCGTTTGAAGGTGATTTCCTGATTCCAAACCGCTTTGAGTGCATCGGCAAAATTTTGAGAACCAGGAGCGTTATCTGCCAAGTAGGCCGGACCGGCGCTGTGGAGGAAAACGGTGGTTTTAACGGTGTCGGGTGCAATATCGAGGATGTATTTTTTCGTTAGTTCGTAAATTTCCATCGGGTCTTGGTTTGGGACAAGGCGGCAAGAAATTTTTGCTTTTGCATAAGCTGGGACAATCGTCTTGGCACCTTCGCCAATGAAGCCGGAATAGAAGCCGTTGACTTCACAAGTTGGGCGGGCACCCTGACGTTCGAGGGATGTATAACCAGCTTCGCCATAGAGTTTTGGTGAACCGGTGATGGCGAGGAAGGTTGCGTCGTCGGTTTTATTGGTTGCGATGCGATCGCGTTCTTCTTTGGTCAGTTCGGGGATGCGGTCATAGAAACCGGGAATGGCAACCGAACCGTCGGGATTGTGCAGTTTTGCAATGATTTCAGAAAGGACAGCGGCCGGGTTAGCAACCGTTCCGCCCCAAAGTCCGGAATGGAGATCTACACGGGGACCGTCAACACGAACTTCCAAATAGGTTAATCCGCGCAGACCATAGACGATAGTGGGTTCTTCTTTGCCAACCATGCCGGCATCGGGGTTGAGGATCATATCGCAGGCAAGCAGCTCGGCATTGTCACGAATGAAGGGTTCAAGATTAGGGGAACCAATTTCTTCTTCACCTTCGAGCAAGAATTTGATATTGATGGGCAGGTCATTGGTTTTGAGAACGCTTTCAAGCGACAAAATGCTTGCCATGACCTGACCCTTCATGTCTGAAGCGCCACGGGCGTAAATGTTGTCGTTCCGAAGCTCCGGTTGGAAGGGGTCGCTAATCCATTCGTCGAGCGGGTCAACAGGTTGAACGTCATAATGTCCGTAAATCAGGAGAGTTTTAGCGTCGGCTTTGGGGGATTTCTTCTCCGCAAAAACAATCGGATGGCCGGGAGTGGGGATGATTTCAACGCGGTCGATACCGATTTTTTTGAAGTAATCGCTCAGGTAGTCGGCGGCGTGCGCCATATCTTCTTTGTTTTCGGGGTTGGTCGAAATGGATGGGATTCTGACTAAGTCCAGGTAGGCTCCGGTCAGGCTGTCTTGATTGTCGTGGAAATATTTTAATGCATTGTCGAGATTACTCATCGTTTCCTCTTTCATGTTTTCTTTTATGATGGGGAATTATATGCTATTCTGATAGTTTGATGGTAGGATTGCCATAATAAAAGATAATGAAATTAAACGAAAAAATTTGTTGAGAAGGTGTGTGAAGTATGGAAATTGTTGAACATCGCAAAATTATGATTTTGGGAGGTGGCCCGGCTGGTTTTACGGCTGCAGTTTACGCTGCCAGGGCGGATTTGAAACCGCT
>CAYVOY010000097.1:0-5921 GCA_964453395.1 uncultured Anaerolineaceae bacterium | reverse complement strand
CTATAGAACCCAGCTGTACACAATAATTTCTGTCTGACGGGTCATGGTTTAATCTGATTTCAGTTTAAGATTAAGACAGAGCCAGGTTGAGGCCAAGCTTTAGGCCATATATTTTTGTTTGCTTTCTTCTTCTTTTGCCTTTACCCAAGTCTCAATGGCTTGGCCAAAGGTCTTTTTGGCATTATCCGCCAGAACTGAGAGGGTCTTTAGGATGAGCTTGCGTGTTTCATCATCCATACTGTCGATGGATGAAAAAATCGTGACAGCGGAGTCAAACCACTTTTCTTCCATATCCTTTATGGTGTGGGCTTTAGTATTTGCAATAATCGAATAGAGCGCATCGACAAACTTTTCCCGTTGGCTTAGATCCAAATCGGCGACCCAACCCTTTATGGTGTGGTCGATTAATTGGCTGGTGTCTGTAAGAGAATCGAGGCAGGAAAAATGGTTTCTTTCCAGCTCCCAGGAAAAGACATCATGCTGCAAATACTCCACCTTCTGCGAGCTTCGGACGATAATATATTGCTCCTCATGCTCCATCAGCATACCAACAATGGAGGATTGAGGGACAAAGGTGCTCATTTTGTCCCGAATATGTTGGTACTGCTCACTTAAAATTACCTCTTTGACAAAGCCGGGACCATCAAAGTTGTTTATGGAAACAATCCGGTTCTTGATTTCCGAATCGCAGTACGTGGCGGCAAACATGGCAAGATTCCCGCCCTTGGAATGGCCGCCCAGAATCAAATCCCCATTCACAGACGCTGCTACGGTCTCAAGGTAATCCACCGCGCTTTCCTGTGCCGGAACGGGGCAAATGAAGGTCATGTTGAAATTTTCCTTCCAGCCCACCAAGGTAGCGTCCGTTCCCCGGAACAAGATAAAGCTGAGACTTTCGTTGGCTTGTACTGTAACCGCAGCGAATTGGGTTTGCGATTCTACATCGAAGTGGCTAACAAAGTTCGTGATAAGCATTTCGCTAAAGCGATCGCTTCCTACCAGCGCACGCATAAGGTCGATATCATCCTTCAAATGCACACTCCCTTCGATATCCGGCAGGGCAAGCAACTGATTGCATACTTCGAGAATCGATATTGGAGCAGAGGTTGCAGTCAAAGAAAGCTTTTCGAAAGGAAAGTAAGCAAGCTCAGACAGCACCAAAACGTCTATTTCATTTACGTCATCATTTTCAATCTTCAAATCCCCGCGCCAATGCAGGTAATCTTTAATATTTGCCATATCACAAGCCTCCGGAAAGTATTTTACTATATAAAAACTATGGCAATTTTTACCGGAATTCCAAAAGTTTTTCGAGAAATGGGAATGTATCGTCGTTCGTCTTTGCTAATAAGCCTAATTATTAAAAAAAAGACCATATTTTACAAGCGAGATATTGTTTCACTTTTGACAAGATTTAGAAGAAGGTGTTGATTGAGAGCTGCCATTTGAGAGTTATTCCGTGTTGTTTTTTATGCAATCTTAATTATGACAGGAACTCTCTTCTTTTTCTACTTTTAGTCAACTTTGAAACAATAACCCCGCACAACGCAATGTTGACAAATTGTATCAAATTAATTATAATAAAATAAATCTTAGAAGGAGAAATAGGAGAATAATGAGTAAATTTGCAAGAAACCTTTCTATGCTGATAGTGCTAGTTCTGTTTGGTGTAGCACTTGCCGCTTGCGGCAGCACTGAGACTCCGGTTGTCCCCGAAGAACCAGTGGTCGAAGATCCTGTGGTTGAAGAACCCGTGATCGAAGAACCCGAAGAGCCAGTGGTTGAAGAACCCGAAGAACCAGTGGTCGAAGAGACGGTTGTCAAAACTGAGCGTAAAGGTGGCTGGTTGGACGAGTGGATTTTCACCGTTGCCGATCCCGCTGCTGCATTGACTCAAATCAAAGCTGGCGATATTGATATCTATGCTGAAGGTTTGCAGCCTGCTATGGCCCAGGAAGTCAAAGATTCTGGTTTGGCTTACAAAACCTCACAAGGCACCTATTTTGGTGTATTCTTCAATCCTGCTGAATTTGCCGATGGAAGTTTTAATCCATTTGGCAATCGTAAGATCCGTGAAGCCTTCAACTGGTTAACTGATCGCAATTACTTTGCACAGGAAATTTTTGCTGGTGGCGGTAAGGCGAAATGGTTTGCCATCACCACTGAATGGCCTGATTATGCTGACCTGGCAGATAAAGTTCGTGAACTCGAAAGCTATTATGCCTACGATCCTGACAAGGCTGCCGAAGTTATCACCGCTGAAATGGAAGGCATGGGCGCTGAACTTGTTGACGGTAAATGGACCTATGAAGGCGAGCCCGTTGTTTTGAAATTCCTCATTCGTGACGATGCAGCCCGCACCGCCATGGGTAACTGGACTTCTGACAAGTTGGAAGAAATTGGCTTCACTGTTGATCGTCAATACAAATCCGGTTCCGAAGCCTCTGCAATCTGGATTGGCACCGATCCTACTGAAGGTAACTGGCATATGTACACCGCAGGTTGGGGCGCTTCTGTCATCAACCGCTCACAAGCCAACATCTTCCAGGAAATGTATCTGCCCACTTCCCAACAGGGCATTAGTGCATTCTTCTTTAATGAAGCCGAACCCGAATTCCAGACTCTTGGCGACGACCTTTACAATGCCAAATATAATACTCTTGAAGAACGGCATGATATGATGAGCCGTGCACTGGAACTGAGTTTGCAGGATTCCCTGCACATGTGGTGGATTGATTCAACCGAATTCACTCCCTACCGCACTGACCTGATGCCTGTTGCCGACTTGGCAGCCGGTACTCAGAACCGTGTTGCTCCCTTCACCCTCCGTTATGAAGGCGTTGAAGGCGGAACCGTTCGCTGGGCACAGCAGGATCTCTTTGCTGAACCCTACAACCCCGTTGCAGGTACCAACTGGACCTTCGACCAGGCTGTAATTAGCGCTACCAAAGCCGATGATGTTCTCTATGACCCCTACACCGGCTTGCTGCACCCTGTTCGTCTCGAACGTTCCGAAGTCACAATGTTGGAAGGACTGCCTGTCGGTAAATCACTGGACTGGGTTGACCTCGACTTTGCTGACGAAATCGTCGTTCCTGACGATGCCTGGTACGATTGGGATGCCACAACTCAAAAATTCATCACCGTTGAAGAAGCCGGTGTGAGTGGTTTGACCGCAAAACGCAAATCCATTTCTTACTATCCTGCTGACTTGTTTGACACTGTTCAATGGCACGATGGCGGAAAATTCTCCGTCGCTGACATGTTGTTTAGCTTCATCCTTACTTTTGATCGCGCTAAGGAAGAAAGTCCAATCTACGATCCTCAAGCTGTTCCTACCTATCAGGTTTTCCGTGACAGTTTCAAAGGTTTCAAAATCCTATCCACTGATCCTTTGACGGTTGAAGTTTACCGCGATGACTATTCTGAAGATGCTGAATTGAATGTTGCTACCTTCTGGCCCTCCTGGCAGTCCGGTGAGTTGTCCTTTGTAAATGGCGCAACTTCCTATCTCGCTGAAGAGGCTGGAGAGTTAGCTCTTTCCAGTGACAAATCTGCTTCTGAAGAAGTTGAGCAAACCAGCTACATTGGTGGTCCCAGTCTTGAAATCCTCGAGAAATATCTCGATCAGATGATTGAAGAAGAATATATTCCCTACGAAGCCACAATCGGTGAATACATCACCAAAGAAGAAGCTGTTGCCCGCTATGAAGCCCTCAAAGCTTTTTACGCAGACAAGGGGCACTTCTGGGTTGGTACCGGTGCATACTATATCGATCAAGTTAACATGACCGAAAAATCACTGGTTGCCAAGAACAATTTCAACTATGTTGACTTCGCAGATCGCTGGGATATGTTCGCTACTCCGAAAATTGCTGATGCCGAAATTGACGGTCCCGGACAAGTTAAACTCGGTGAGGAATCTGCATTCGATGTATATGTTAGCTTTGACGGCGATGCCTATCCTGCAAATGAAGTTAAGGGCGTCAAGTTCTTACTCTACAATGCTGAAGGCGTCTTAGTGGAAGTCAGCGAAGCCGAATTGGTTGAAGATGGACAATACATAGTTAGCCTGACACCAGAAATGCTTGAAAAAATTGGTGCCGGTTCTGCAAAGATCGAAGTTGCTGTTGTTCTAATTCCCGTCAGCCAACCGACCTTTACTACATTAGAGTTCGTGGTCGTCGAATAATCCTGATTTGAACGACAAATAATGCCAGGGGTAAGTTATTACTAACTTACCCCTTTTTTCCAAAAAAGGAACGAAACTGATGTCCGCTAACACTAAAATTGATATTTCAAATATTAACAAACAGGCAAAAATTAACACCGTTAAACGCTTAGGTAAATTTTTTGGTGTGCGCCTAATTATGCTTTTTATTACCGTTGTGGTGGGTGTCTATATCACGATATTGGTTGCCAATATGGGTGGTTATGTTGATACCATTATGAAAGCAGAAATCAAAGAAAGAGTCAATATGCAAGTGGCGGCCATGACCGCTAACAAACCAATGGCTCCTGACGCAAGGGGTGAACTTGTCCGACAAATGACAGAATTGGAAGAAGAGCGTTTGGGGCTGAATACTCCCTTTGCTGTGCGGTCCATAAACTTTCTTAAAAATGCATTGACGCTGAATTTAGGCAGGGCTCAAAACATGGTCAGTGACCATGGATCGCGTGCTGTGAAGAATATTTTATTGGAGAGGCTACCAGCCACGCTCTTATTGATGGGATCGTCCCAATTAATTCTATTCTTTACCACAGTATTTTTAGCTCTAATGTTGTCAAGAGCTTATGGAAGTTTTTGGGACAAACTGGTCGTTACTTTATCACCTACATCGTCTGTGCCACCATGGTTTTATGGCATTTTCTCGATTTTGATATTTGCTGCAGTTCTTAAAATACTTCCGTTTGGTGGTATGGTTTCCGCTCCTCCTCCAAAGGGGACAATTCCTTACATTTTGGATGTCTTGAAACATCTAATATTGCCAGCCGGGTCACTGATTATTTCATCTTTCTTTATCAGTATTTATAACTGGCGCACCTTCTTCCTGATTTATTCCAGTGAAGATTATGTGGACATGGCAAAAGCTAAAGGTCTTACATCGCGTGATATCGAACGAAAATATATTTTAAAGCCAACATTACCTAATATCATCACCAACTTTGCCTTGATGCTTATTGGTTTGTTTACTGGCGCAACACTTACTGAAACAATCTTTTTGTGGCCAGGTTTAGGTCGTACAATTTATCGCGCTGTTGGTTTGTTTGACACTCCGGTAATTGTCGGTTCCACAATTATTTACGCCTATTTGTTGGCTTTCACTGTGTTTTTCCTCGACTTTATCTACGCAGTTGTAGACCCGCGGGTCAAAGTTGGCGGAGGGAACAGTTAATATGAAGACATTAAAGAACACTTTCAATGAAATAAAGAGATACCCATCTGCGGTTTTCGGTATGGTTATCATTTTGCTAATGGTAGCCCTGTCCGTGTACGCCATGGTCAAAATTCCATATCGGGAAGCAATTCGATTGTGGAGAGGTGGTGAAGAAACCACTTATCGAAATCCTAAAAACGTTCCTCCGGCCTGGTTCAACTTCTTCACGGAAAAAGATTTACCGGTTTCCTTTGCCGTTACAGCCGGAGAAGATGAAGAATTTACTAAAATCGTTACAGAAACTACCTCCGGCTCCACAATTGAATATGAATATTCTTTCGATTTTCAGTATGATGATTATCCACAAGAGCTCTTTTTATATATCAACGCCGAATTCCAAAGCAAAAACCCCTTTATTTCGGTAACGATGATCACTCCTGATGGTGATGAAATCAAAATCACCGATTTTGGAACCTCAGCCCGTCAAACATACCGTTTCTCTCAGGATGAGAGGCTGACAACACGTCTGAAAAGGCTTCATGG
>CAYVOY010000096.1:0-5934 GCA_964453395.1 uncultured Anaerolineaceae bacterium | reverse complement strand
CTCAATCCACTCGTTTTAGCGATCGTCCTCGAAACCACAGTCAGCCTCGGCAAAACCAGTTTGAAAGGCTGGAAGCAAATCCTCATTTTTGTTTTAGCGATTGGGGCAAAACTTCTGGGAGTGAACGAAGCTTTGATTCTGATTGGCGGCGGTTTTGTGGGAGTACTCTTGCATCATGTCTTGGAAAAGCCAAAAAATGGTCAACCGCCAACGCAACTTCTGATGTCACAGCTCCCCATCCCCGGATTGAGCCCTTTCCTTATCCAGGTGGTAGAAAAAGTTCAGGCAACTTTCTCAAGCATCTTCCTTTATTTCTTGCGGACAGGTTCGGTTCTCTTTGGTTCTTCATTGGTCTTATTTGCCTTAATCGAAGAAGACGTGGTCAACCGTTTTGGCTGGCTGACTTCCCAACAACTGACCGATGCCATCGCCCTCGGTCAAATTACCCCGGGACCCGTGCTCTCTGCCAGCACCTTTATCGGTTACATTGCCGGTGGACCCGGCGGAGCGATTGCCGCTACACTGGGTGTCTTTTTGCCCTCCTTCATCATCGTTGCCATCACCGCTCCCCTGGTAAAAAAACTGCGCGAAAATCATCTGACCAGCAGTTTCCTCAAAGGAATCAATCCGGCTGTTGTTGCCATGATTCTTTTTGTTTGTATCAGCCTCGGACAAAACGCCCTGGTCGATATCTGGACCTGGCTGGCATTAATTGCCGGTTTGGCTGTCCTCTTCTTCACCGAAGCTCAGCCTTATGTCTTAATCCTGGCTGGCTTGGCCATTGGAATTTTGAGAATCGTCTTCCTCTAAGTTCCTTAAATTTTCTGAGGGCTTGCCTGGCTTTGGTACAATTCCATAACTATGGAAGATTTACTCGAAAAGCTCAACCCCCAACAACAACTCGCAGTTGCTGCCCCTCCCGGTCCCACCCTTGTTTTGGCTGGCCCCGGTTCGGGCAAAACGCGCGTTTTAACCTATCGAATTGCTTACCTGATTAGCGTCCTAAACGTTCCTGCCTGGAACATTTTGTCGGTTACCTTCACCAACAAAGCTGCCGGACAGATGAGCGATCGCGTTTCGCAGTTGATTGGCGACCATGCCGACGGCATCTGGTTGGGCACCTTCCATTCCATCTGCGGCCGAATTTTGCGCCGCGAAGCCGACCTTTTGCCGGTCAACAAAAATTTTGTGATTTTCGATACCGATGACCAGCAGGCTTTAATCAAACAGATCTTGCGCGATAACAACCTTGACGAAAAGCTCTATAAGCCAGTTTCACTTCTTGCGGCAATTTCGAACGCTAAAAATGATCTCATTTCCCCCGAAAACTTTCCGGCAAAAGATTATCGCGAAGAGCAAACCAAACGCATTTATATGCTCTATCAGCAACGTTTGATTCAAAACAACGCCATGGATTTCGACGACATGCTGGTTTATACCAATTATCTTTTCGATAACTTCCCAGTTGTTCGCGACACCTATGCGCACAAGTTTGAACACATTTTGGTCGATGAATTTCAGGATACAAACTATTCGCAATATGCAATTTTACGCCAACTCGCCAGACAACATAAAAATCTTTATGTCGTCGGTGATGAAGACCAGTCTATTTATCGCTGGCGCGGTGCTGATTATCGCAACATCGATCGTTTCAAAACCGATTTCAAAAATGCGAATGTAATTTTGCTCGAGCAAAATTATCGTTCTACCCAAATTATTTTGGACAGTGCCATGGCAGTGATTAATCACAATGCCAACCGAACGCAAAAGAAGCTTTTCACCCATTCGGACACAGGCGATAAATTACGCCTGATTGTTGCCGAAGATGACCGCCATGAAGCCGAATTGATTGTTACCGACATCGCCAGCGGCATTAAAGCCGGACGAAATCCGGGCGATTACGCTATTATGTACCGCATGAACGCTCAGAGCCGAATTTTAGAAGAAGCTTTCAGGCGTCAAGGGCTAAATTATCGCCTGGTCGGCAGTCAACGGTTTTATGGACGCAAAGAAGTGCGCGATTTGATTGCCTTTATGCGCCTGGTTTATAACCCAATGGACGAAGTCAGCCTGCGCCGGGTGATCAACCTGCCCCCGCGTGGAATTGGCGACAAAACTGTGCAAAACCTGGTCAACCTTGCCCAAAGAAGCGGTTTTAGTGCCGGAGAAACGCTGCTTAACCTGCTAAACCCAAACAGTTCGGCTTTGGCACAACTGGGTAAAAGTGCTGATAAATTGCTTGGCTTCGCCAAAATGCTCACAAACTGGCGCAGTATTGCACAGGAAAACAGCCTCAGCACGCTTTATGACCGCATTTTGGCTGATATCGATTTTGAAACCTACATTCGCGATAAAAGCGAAGAAGGGCAGGATCGCTGGGAAAACCTTATGGAGCTGCGTTTGGTTGTTTTGGAATACGATACCAGAGGGCTTCAGGAGTTTTTGGAATCGATGGCATTGGTTGCCGACCAGGATACGCTGCCGGAAGATTTGGACGCTCCCACCATGCTCACCTTGCATGCCGCCAAAGGCTTGGAGTTTGAACGGGTCTACATCGTTGGGCTGGACGAAACGGTCTTACCGCACAGCCGTTCCCGCGATGAGCCCGAAGAATTGGCAGAGGAACGCCGTTTGTTCTATGTTGGCATAACCCGCGCCCGTAAGAAGCTGACGCTAAGCCGTGCTTTGCGTCGTCGCAGCCCCTATGGCACCTATGAAGACATGGTCGCTTCGCGCTTTTTGAAAGATATCCCCGATTATTTGATCAATGAAGATATCTATACCCAGCCGCGCAGGCAAAGTTTTAATTGGAATGGTGACCGAGAGACTTCCCGCTGGGAAAGCCCATCCGGCTTCCGTAACAATGCCCGCATTCCCCTCGACACCCCCAAAGCCACCAAATATAAGAGCGGCATGCAAGTCCGCCATGGCACATATGGACGGGGTGTGGTTAAAAGCAGCAAGCTCGAACAAGGTGACGAAACGGTTGAAGTTTATTTTGAAGGCCATGGACTGAAAGCCCTGATCGCTTCATTGGCAAAACTTGAGATCCTTTAAGCTCTAATCTTGCTCATGGCTTGATTTCAATTTTCCGCTTTTCGCCCCCTCCTCCGTTATCTTTACAACAGGAAGAAAAACGATTGGAGCCTTAATGGACAACTTCGAGGACAAAGCAGCACAGGAAGAGAAGATCAAGGGCATTGTTTTAGCCTCTAAAAAAGACCCGGCTGCTTTTTTTCCGCTTTATTTGGAGAACGTCGACAAAGTTTACTATTACGTCCTCTCCAGAATTCGTTCCCATCAGGATGCGGAAGATATAACCGCAGAAGTTTTCACCAGAGCAATCAAGCATCTCAACCGTTATAAAGAAGAAGGCAACTTTCTTGCCTGGCTGCTGACCATCGCCCGGAATTTGACTTTTGATCATTATCGAAATCGTGATAATCATTGGCTGGAGCTTTCTGAAATTCCTCTTCCAAACGAAGAGTTTGAATTCGATCTGGACGATAAACTCCTCTTGAAATCCAAACTCAAACAACTGACCCCTGAGCAATTAGAGATTTTGGTCCTGCGTTATAACGCCGGGCTCACTTTTTTGGAGATATCAAAATTTCTTGGCAAAAAAGAAGATGCTGTTCGTAAAGCGCACAATAAAATCATCGGCTCACTTCGTTCCCAAATGGAGGTTTTAGATGACTGAAAACTTTGACAAAGATGAAATGAACCTTGGAAAGATCTTCGATTATTCCATGAGTAATCAGAAAAAAGAACAAATATGGCGCATTGTGGAAAGAAAAAATGAGCAATCAAAGAGAAAGCAAAGCCTCAGGATTAAATTTTCCCTGGCTGTTCTGGGCGTTCTGACGATTATTTTTCTTGCCGTCGGGCCAAAAGAAGTCTTCGCACAGCTTCGTGCTAGGTTAATCCCAAATTATCGGCCAATTAGTCAATTAGAGGATCAAATTTTATCCCATGTGATTGATTCTGAAGAAGAAAGCCCCGGAGAAAGGCTCAAGCTCAGCCTGCTATCAGCTATAAGTACTAATAATGAGCTCAAAATTGTGGTTGATGTCCGTGGCTTCGACCCGTCAAGTTTCGAACATGAAACTCCCCGGCATTTTGAGCAAGCTTATATTATCCTGCCGGACGGGAAAAGAATCGATTCCATCGGTTCCAGTTTTGAGTATGGAGACGATACAAGCGACTTTGTTTTAGAAATGGACTTTCCAGCGATTGGAAAGTTTGACGGTGAAGAAATTCAACTTTTCATACCTGATTTACCATTCAAAGAAAATCCTTTTGAACAAGCCTGGAAAACCGGCTTGGTTGTTGAGGTGATTGACAACGAAAAGCATACTCCGGAAGTCGAGCCAAATTTCATCAATTCAAGCGGAGAAGCTCCCTTTACTACTATCGGAGCGGAAGGGCTTAGCGCTGAAATTATCAAAATCAAACACTTTCCAGCCAAAGAAACGGAACTCACCGTTAAAGTCAACATACCCGAATCCTTCAGGCTATTAAAATCAACCACCTTTTGGCAATTGACTGATGATCAGGGCTTTGGCTATCCGCTGGATTACGCGGTAGTTTATTGTGAAAATTCCCCATTAAATGCCGATTGCCCGCCTAACGAAATTCAACTTAAATTCAAACCAGCCCTTCCGGAGAATCGCAGCTACACATTACATATTTTACGTATCAACATGGCTTTGGAAACAGACTCTGATTTTTATATGGTTGACGGTGAGCCACGATTAAAAACTTTTCTAACGGTTGACTTTCCTCAAGACTACCAGACCGGTGATTTTATCTCCATAGACCAATGGCATACGTTCGGTCCATACGATATCCAAATTTTGGGAATTGAAATCCTCCAGGCTCGAGAAGATTCCATCCGATTTCGCTTCGTAATGCAAAGTCCCCAGGCAGTTGGACCCTTAGCACTTTGTATAAACAGGTTCGGAGGAAGCATAGGAGACGGAGGAGGCGGCTGCTCCGGTGAATCGAGGGATGGATTAATCCCTCCTGACCCTGAAGAATACCGATATTTTTATAACAACGCCACAACGAAATTAAGTGGACCGGTCGATTTTTACTTGCAATCACTAATCGTTGAAGAATGGACTGACATGCATTTGGAATTCAACCTAAATTGAAAATCCTGGGAGGTAGAGAGCCTTCACATTTGGAATCCAAACTCCTTCCTTGCCGCTATAATAAGGAAGGAGGACAATTATGGAAACGATTTATACATTTTACGGTCACGCAACGCATGGTCTGAGGGTGAACAACTATCAATTATTGATTGACCCCTTCTTCACAAACAACCCGGCAACAAAGGCAAAAGCGGAAGATATGTCGCCGGATTACATCTTGATAAGCCATGGGCACAGCGACCATATGGGCGATTGTCTTGAAATTGCCAAAAGAAGTGGCGCGCTTTGCATCAGCAATTTTGAAATTTGCCAATGGCTGGAAGCCCGTGGACTAAAAACCCATGCCCAGCATATTGGAGGCGGTTTTCACCACCCCTTTGGCTATCTAAAGCTGACGCTTGCTCTGCATGGCTCAATGCTTCCCGATGGCAGCAATGGCGGAAATCCGACCGGTTTCCTCTTAACCACCCCCGACAAAAAGAAAATTTATTTTGCCGGAGATACCGGTCTCTTTGGCGACATGGCTCTGATCGGTGAAGAAGGGCTTGATTTGGCAATTTTGCCGATAGGCGACAACTTCACCATGGGGCCTGATGATGCCCTCAGAGCAGTCAAATTACTCAAACCGAAAATAGTTGTCCCTGTGCACTACAACACCTTCCCGCTGATAAATCAAGATCCCTGGGCTTGGAAAGCGCGAGTTGAAGCTGAAACGGAGACAAAGGTTGTGGTTTTGCAATCCGGTGAAAGTTTGAGCCTTTAGGAGCAATGATGTTTG
>CAYVOY010000095.1:0-5992 GCA_964453395.1 uncultured Anaerolineaceae bacterium | reverse complement strand
CCCCTCTCTTGGGGTGCAGGTGGAAAGCGCAACTGGAAAGTCCCCCGTCCTTATTCCAAAAGCGAGATTGGCGAAGAAGATCACATCGGTTTCAACACTTGGCAATGGTATAGCGATCTCGTCAACAGCATTTTAGGGATTGAGCCAAAGCTCTTCCTTTTCTATTTTGGCAGTGCCGATATCAAACAGAGCGTCCTCGACCCGAAAGTCAGTTTTGAAGAATTGATTGACTTCGCAATGAAGCCATCCGAAGAGGCCGGCAGAGCCGCCGAACAAAAAAATAATATTCTCGGCTGTCTTTTTTGGATTCTTAGCACAAGTGAACCGAACGAAGACGGTAAAACGGCATTTTTTGACATCACCGGCGAAGTGAAAGTTCCCGAAATCAAAAGCTATAAAGAAAAGCTGGAAAACACTCGCAAACAAAACCTCGAATACGCTGTTTCGGACCGTTTGGCAGAATGGATTTATCCCATTGACCATTACATTTTACTCCCCTCATACGAATGGGGAATACCCGAGAACACTTTCGACCGGATTCGTCCGATTCTGCGCGATTCCCGCCCGACCATCGGTTTTTCGCTTATTGAAGCGACAAACGCTCGAAAAGTTACCGTTTGGAATGAAAACGGCGCCTTCAGCGTCAAAGATATTGATATACTTAGAGAAGCGGGTTGCCTGATTGATGAACAAATTGTCAACAGTATCGGCATTCCAGCATAGGTTAAGGAGAAATAATGCAACCACCATCATATGAAAGTCCCAGTCATCTCGCTCCGAAAACACCCAAAATCGTCGTCATCGGCATGGGTGGTGGAGGTTCAAACGCCATCAATCGCATGATTGAAGGCGGTATGCGTGGTGTAACCTTCGTTGCCGCCAACACAGATGCCCAGGCTTTGGCGGCTAATCTCGCCCCGAATAAAATTCAACTCGGACCCAAAATAACACGCGGACTGGGTGCCGGCGGTCTTCCCGAAGTGGGGGAAGATGCCGCCGAAGAAAGCACCAAAGAATTGGCTGCCATCCTTCAAGGTGCCGATATGGTCTTTTTGACTGCCGGGATGGGTGGTGGAACCGGAACCGGTTCAATTCCGATTGCCGCAAAAGTCGCACGTGCCAGCGGCGCTGTTACGGTTGCAGTTGTTACCAAACCCTTCTCTTTTGAGCTTGGACGCAGGCAAAGCAATGCCGTCGAAGGCATCGAAAAGCTCAAAGAATACACCGATACACTCATTGTCATTCCCAATGACAAGCTGCTCGAGATTGCCCCACGAGACCTCCCACTGTCAACAGCGTTCACGCTTGCTGACGACGTTCTCCGTCAGGGTGTTCAGGGTATCTCCGAACTGATAACCGAAACAGGCTTGATTAATGTCGATTTTTCGCACATTAAAAACGTCATGACCCGTGGCGGTGGTGCCTTGATGTCAATTGGTACCGGCAGCGGTCCCAATAAAATTCAGGAAGCCATTCAAAAAGCACTCCATCATCCACTTTTGGACGATATCGACCTCTATTCTGCAACAGGCCTAATCGCCAACTTCACCGGCAGCGAAGACATGAGCTTCCGCGATGTTACCGATGCCCTCAATATCCTCCAGGAAGCCACAGGCAGGCATGCGGACGTTATCCCCGGCATAATCACCGATTCACGAATGGAAGACCGCGTTCAGCTAATTTTGATTGTTACAGGAATTGGCGCACCAAAACAAACTTCCACAAACCCATTCAAGACTTCCGATGAAGAAAAACACAGCCTCCTTACTCCTGAAAAAAAGAGCCTAATTGAAGAATCAAACAATTCGAACGAAATAAATTTAAGCCAGCATCCCCAGATCGATGCAAAAGATAACCTTTCGATTCCCGCTTTTTTGCGTCGAAGAGGAAAGAAATAGAGTAAAAAATGAATGCAAGCGCAATCCGCAAAGTGACCGAAAAAGTAACTGCCAAATACCCAAAAATGGCTGGTAAAAGCCCGAAAGTCAGTCAGCAATCAGAAGGGACTTACCTCTTGGTTTTCAAATATGATGATGCCTTGCCCAATGGAAAAACAATTAGCCAGATTCTGCGCGTCGTTGCTGATGAAGAAGGTAACGTCAAAAAGATGACAACCTCAAGAGGCTAATAAGGAGAGCTGATGACTGCGACAGGCTGGATATTTGAAGGACTCAAACCAAAAAAGCGTGCTAAAAGCACTAAAAAAGGCAGGAAAGAAGCTGAAATCGAACAAAACGAGGTACCGGTTCGCCTGAATTTTGACACCCAACGCATTTTTGCCAATAGCCGACCCGAACCGGTTTCACAAATTATGCTCAATGCCAGTGAAACGCAAGCCCTCAGCTTTCAAGCCACCGTCAGACTTCCAATCAACGAAGCCTCTCAAGGCAAGAGACTAGAAGAGGGAAAAGAATTGGCAACTAGTTTTCTTTCCGCAAACAACGCCTCTGCAATTTCGCAAGACAGCCTCTTTGCCCAGCTTGAAAATGGCGAAACCTTGCTCAATAATGTCGGGAAAAAAGATTTCCTAAAAATTCAAACAACCATGATTCTTGCCATCTCCTTCATGGGCTTGATCATCGGCATATGTATTGCTTTTTTGATATAAGCTAAATTTAATGAGAATAATCTGGACCCAAGTCAAATAAGGTCCAGATTTCGTCATGCCAGACGCTCTCGCCTTTTTGGAGGTTTTTCCAGGGGCTGAGTGTTTCGAGTTCGAGCATATCTTTATCAAAATAAATTTCAATGTTACTGCCGAGGTCCGGATAATTTTCGGACCTTTCTTGTTCCATTGGCAAATGGATCAGGCTTAGCAAGTTTTCAAGCCGATAAGCCAGCCACGGTTTTGCAGCCCAAGTTCCAACTTTTTGTTTGCTTTGCGCCTCGGTTTGGTGAATTTCGAGCTGATTTTCTCTCCACTGATAGGCTGGGTCTGCCAGAGAGGAATAATCCCAAAGGTTAAGCCTGCGGTTTGCCTGAAACCTTTTTTCAGGATCACAATTTTTATCCATTGGCAGATATCCGATTCCTTCGGGCACAAAGGATGTAATCCCCCAAGATGCAGTTTTGATCAATCTATCCGAACGATTGATAATTTCGTTTCGCACAATGAAAGAACCCAGAGCTTTCATATCTTTGTTTGCAAATGCTGAATCATTATCGTCACATATCTCAACAATTTCCTGATTCTGACAGACCGGTAAAACAGTGAGCTTTCGTTCCAATCCACTTACATCTGAAGGCCGAACAAAACTCAAGCCGCCATCGTCATTGTCAAATTCAACAAGAACCGCTTGGTTATCCGGAAGGTAGGATAAATATGGGTCTTCAGGCGCAGCCCATAAGCGATGCCCGCCATAGAGTAACCAGTCCAAATCAGCCGTCCTGCCGAGCTGATTCTCAAATGTTTTCAACATATTCCTTCCGCCCTCAAGCCCAAAAAAGAGAATTCTAGGACCGACATCGGCAGTCAGAATCATTTCAAGCGGACCGCTTCTCAGCTGATAACAATTTTCCCAACCAAAAGCTTTTACTTTCTCAAAGAACTCTGCCATTTTTGTACATTCTCACGAGTTATCATGTATAATCTAATGATACTTGATTTTTATGAGGATATTATGACCGTTTCACCTATGAAAAAGAACTCCACTTATTGGGAAAAGTTGGAGATTAGTTCTGACGATTTGCAATACCTGACAAACTACCTGTTTGAAACGGAAGAACCTCTCCCCATCAACTCCCTGAGTCTGGTTCTCGTTAACCATCGTCTCCAGTTGCATGCCAAAGAAGAAGCCGCGCGAAAAGCTGAGGCCGGTTTAACCTATAAACCGAAAGAAAGCTACGAAGTTGGCACAAGACTCAGTTTTCCCGAATTAGATAACATCACCGGCGTTATTAAATCAATCCGCGAAGGTGACAACCCTGGTTTGGGTATATTTCAGATTGCCACCGTTGAGCTCGAAGATGGCACAATCAAAGAGTTTGCTGTCAACTTGCCCGGGCATCCCCTCAACGAAATTGACTATTCTGCCGCTTCCGCTGAAGCCCAAAGTGCAGAATCAATAATGAAAACTTACGGAAGGCAACTTTCCAACCAGTTGCGTGCTGCCCTCGATGCCCAGCACGACTTAGTTCGCATTGGCGACACTTGGTTTCCACATTCACTGCTGATTGATATCGGACCCGGACAGCTCAATATCGCCGAAGCAGTCCTCGATTCTTTAGGCGGTGGACCCATCGGAATTGAAGAGCTTATGGAACAATTGGAACTGACCAAAAGCGGTGAAAATCCCAAACTTTTGGCTTTTTCGCTCAATTATGCCCTTCAGGAAGATTCTCGTTTTGACGAAGTCGGAACTACCGGGCAGTTTTCCTGGTTCCTCAAACGTCTTGAACCCGCTGAAGTTTTGAAAACCCCGCTTTATCTGCAATCTGACGGACATTCGCTCATCTCAAACGATTTAGACGATAGCACATATCAACTTCTTGACAGTCTGGACGACGAACTTTCTTTCAGCGATGAAGACATCAACGATGCCGAAGCAAGCGACAGCATTTACCTGACCCTGACTTATCCCCATTGGCGAGCAGGTTCAATGCCCGTAACCCCTCTGACCAACCAGGTATTCCCCACAGCTCTGGAATCTGACACAATCAAAGTGGAATTCATTGACGAGCAAAGCAAACAAGCTATTTCAGCCTGGATTGTCCGCGAGAAAAAGTATGTAATCGGCTTGCGTGAGTGGTATGAAGAAAAGAATTTAATGCCCGGAAGCATCATCGGAATCAAACGCACAAAAGAACCGGGTGTGATGATAATTTCACCGGAAAAGAAACGATCCAACAAAGAATGGGTCAAAACAGTTTTGGTCGGTGCCGATGGTGGCTTGGTCTTTGCCCTCTTGCGTCAGCCCATTTCAGCCGGATTCAACGAGCGAATGGCAATTGCAATTCCCGATGTTGCCGGTTTGGACAGCGTTTGGCAAAACCGCCAGACAAAATCTCCCGCGCTCAAAACTGATGTTATGCGCATGATGACAGAACTTTCAAAACTTAACAACCAGCACCACGTCCATTTTGTTGACCTCTACGCCTCGATTAACGTCGTGCGAAGAACTGCCCCGATGGATTTGATGAATATCTTGCTTTCGAGCGAAGAGTTTTTCCATGTAGGTGACAATTATTTCCATATTACAGAGAAAGCCTAAGGAGTTTTATGCTAAAGAAACCCAGTTTAATCAAACCTAACTTGAGCACGAAATTTGCCATCGACTTCGATTGGTGGAAATCTCAAGACCAAAACTGGCGCAACTCGCTACTCTCCTATCTCTGCCCGGAACATAGAGAAAATTTCGCCAGTCATAGCGACGCATCTACCTTTGATTTAGTAAATCCGCAAACCGGTGAAGTTAGCCAGGGAGATGCGTTAATTGACACATTAATTAACCATTGCGCCAAACAAGATGATTTCATCACGCCCGGCGCGCCTTTAGTTGATTCAATTTTCAAAACATTTCTGAGCAATCACAACCAACCCTTGAATTGTGAAGAACTTTCAAAAATAGTTCATAAACCTGCTGCAACAATTCTTAGCACAATTGGCGGTTTCAAAGTCTACAAAGGGATCAGACCTGTTTAAGTGCGAAAATCATAGTATAATCACGCAGTTTGCCCCCGTAGCTCAATGGACAGAGCACCAGTCTTCTAAACTGTAGGTTGTGCGTTCGAATCGCACCGGGGGTATATTTTTCACCAATTTAAACAACAGTAGATAATCTATGCCTTACGCATTATGATTAAGGCATAATAGCATTTAAAGTAGAAAGGATAAATATGAAATTATTAAAAAGATGGATTGTAATTATGATAGCAGTTTTCCTGGCTGCGTTAATCGTCCCCGGCATCACAGTCAACGGCGAAAGTGGCTGGGTCAACTATGCAATTATGGCAGCAGTTTTGGCATTGCTCAACGCTATTTTGTTGCCGATTC
>CAYVOY010000094.1:0-6044 GCA_964453395.1 uncultured Anaerolineaceae bacterium | reverse complement strand
GCTCCGAACCTGACCTATACTCCTACCGCTAATTTCAACGGCACGGATACTTTCACTTTCAAAGCCAATGACGGCACTACCGATAGCAACACTGCGACCGTTACAATTACGGTTACCGCGGTAAATGACGCTCCGGTTGCCCAAAACCAGACGGTGACAACACCTGAAGATACTGCAATTGCGATAAACTTAGTTGCTACTGATGTGGATAACACTACGCTGACCTACAGCATTGTTGACGGACCCACGCATGGCAGTTTGGGCACTTTGAGTGGTAATCAGGTGGTTTACACTCCCAATAAAGACTACAACGGCACTGATAGTTTCACTTTCAAAGCCAATGATGGTACTGTGGACAGCAACACCGCAACGGTTACGATTAACATCACTCCGGTCAATGACGCGCCTGTGGCTGTTGATGACAGCTATACGATGGTTGAAGACCAAATTTTGACAATCGCGGCTCCCGGCATTTTGACGAATGATCTGGACGATGGCACCAGCCTGACCGCGATTTTGGTTGATACCGTAAGCCATGGCAAGCTGACCATGAACGCAAATGGCTCCTTCACCTACACACCCAATGAGCATTTCAACGGCAAAGATAGCTTTACATATAAAGCGAGCGATGGCGAATTGGAAAGCAACTTGGCAGTAGTGGAAATTACGGTCACCCCGGTTAACGACTGGGTTATCGCGAATGACGATGCCTACGAAACGCTTACGGACGTAACCCTTGTGGTTGACGCCGAAGAAGGTGTCCTGGCGAATGACGTCTTGCTCGATCCGAACGAAACGGTTAGTATTGAAATCAGACGTGCTCCCGAAAGTGGCACATTGGTCATGAATAATGACGGCTCCTTCAGCTTTGTTCCCAAACAAGGCTTCATGGGCAGAGTGACCTTTGAATATCGCGTCCATTCAGAGCAAAAGGCTGGTGAATGGTATGATGACGCAACGGTGACGATTTGGGTCAAGCCACATCGGGCGATTTACTTACCGCTCATGTTCGTTAATCGTTAGGAATTCAGACTCAATTTAGACTACAACGCCTCTTCGGAGGCGTTGTTTTATTAAGAGAGACGAAATGTTCTCGCACTGGTGTTTTATGAACATAAACCATAACGTTCATTGTTGATTTTGGGGGTTGTTTCAGGAAAAATCCATGATTCTTTATAATGGAAATTGTTGAACCTTTGGAAAAATTCCTTTATCGGAAAACAGATGGTATAATTATGCAATCTAATTGGAGGTTGTGAGCATGGAATTCGATATAAAAGATTATAAACGTTGCCTTGTTGTCAAAGTGGTTGGCAGGATTGACAGTGCAACCGCACCTGAACTTGAAAAAACCCTAACCGAATTAATCGATAAGAAAAAAACTATCGTGATGGATATGGCAGAGATGACTTTTGTTTCCAGTGCTGGTTGGTGGGCAATTATCCGAGCATACAAAGAGATGCAAAAACAAGGCAAAGGCGAAATTGTTTTGGCTAATTTAAGTGAAAACGTTCGAAGCTCAATGGATTTAATTGGTATTTTGCCTTACTTCCCAGTTTACGAAAGTTTAGTTGAAGCTGTAGCAAACGTTTAAAAAATTTGTAAGCTATTATAGGAAGGTTGGTTTTCTGGGTTGATAGACAACCCATTGCTTCGACCTTCCTTTTTTTGTGCAAGGTGGTTCAGGTAACAGGAAACAGGAAAAAGGAAACAGAAGCGTCTTAGGGAAAGAGCCGTATAGTAGCCGGTGCGACTGGTATATAGATGAAAAAACGTCCGGGTTGAAACCCAGCCGTACACAATAACAATAATATTTTTCTCGTAGAAAATCCCCTATTGGCAAAAATAGGACAGCATTTTCCGGTGGATGAAAGTGTAAACCATCACCCTGAACAAACTGTAAACCATCAGGGTCTCTACGCCAGTGCTATCCAAGGAAAAGGACGCACTGCTCGCTTCGCATCGGGTGCTATAGGGCCTTTTCTACGAGGTTTATGTCAATCAACATCAATTCGGTAAACCGCTTTCTCACGGCTGTGGGGAGTTGTGCCGGAGATGATCAGGCTAACATTCCCTGGCAGATCGTCGGTGTTCATCTGAATGCTTAACTTTTCACCGGCATCTAATTGGTGATGTTCGACTCTCGGTGGAATGGTATGGTAGAGGACGCTAACCGAGAAAGATTGTGGCAGTTTGTTTTGAACGCGGACAAAGCCTTCGCCTAGCCAACCGCCGTCGTCGCTTTCGAAATCGCTTTGATATCCAATGGCATCAAGGCGAACGTCATCAATTGCCATGCCTTTTCCGTTCGCCGCGGCATCGGTAACATAATCAAAGCGCAGGGTCACTTTTTTGCCAAGATAGGGGGAGAGGTCAACTTTCTCATCAATCCAGCCATTACTTTGCCCATTCCATCCGCAGGCATAACTGTTGCCGGATGGGTTTTCGTCGGTACAGGTCTGACTGTTCAAAACATCCCAGTTTTCACCATCGGTTGTGGCTGAGATGTAAAGATAATCGTAATCCGTTTCGAGGTCATACCAGGTTTTGAAACTGAGTTCGGCAGTGTCGCTGACATCGCTCAGGTCAAATTCCCGGGTTAGGCGCATGTTGGATTCGTCGCCTTGGTTTGACCAAAAGAAATGCTCACCGGAAGGTGGTTGGTCGAAGGGCAGGAGTTTTACGACCTCGCTGCCGGTGAAATTGATGGTCCGGTTGGTAAGGCAGTCAAAGGTGATGTAATCGGTTCCATATTGATGGACATCAGCCCCAAAGTTTGTTGGGCAAATAGATTGAAAGCTCTCACTGCCGAGAGAATAGGGGGAGTAGCGAATGTAATCGTAGCGCCTATTTTCAATTCCTGAATTTTGGAGCATATTGGCAACCGCCCAATCGGCATAAAATTCGTTTCCGGTATAGACTTTGCCGGTTGTTGGGTTGATGATATTCAATTCTTTGAAAACCGCATCGAAAGCCGGAATGCCATTTTCGTCATGGGCGACCAAAGCTTTTGTGGCTTCTTCGCCAAAACGGTCGAGAAAATAAACCATAAAGAGATAGCTCGCACCGTAATTTGAGGCATTGCTGGCTGTGTCGGCTTTCCAATCTGTGAGTTGCATGTCGGTGTCATTCATATAATCCCAATCGAAACCGCCGGCATCATAGCCGTTGATTTCTTCTGCCAACATCGAAAAACCTTCATTGACCCAGGTTTCTTCGTTTCGATCCTGATACCAATGGATCATATGTTGGAACTCGTGCGCCATAGTGCCGTAAATGTAGGGGTCGTCCAGGCTGACATTGTCAGAGTTGATCAAAAACATTTCGTGGGCATTGGAATATGGGTGGGCATCCGGATGGAGCTCGTCGGCAGAGGAGAAATAGCCCGCCAGAGAATTGCCAAGACCACCGGCATAGAGAACGTAAAAACGAGGGTCGCCGTCGACACCTGGGTTCCATTCCATGCCGAAAAATTCGCGGTTGGTTGGGATAATTTCTTCATCAAAAGTGCTTGCCAGGCGGTTTAGGTCAGCTTGGCGGAAGCGGACGCCGTTTTCAATCCAAAAATAAATGTTTTCACCCAGATATTGCAAGGTAGCTGTAACTTGGAAATTTGCGTTTGTGTCGGTGTTGGTCACCCAAAAAGTTTTTTCGGCGCCGACAGCGTAAGGGGCGTTTCCATCAATCAGAAGGTTTGGAACGTCCGGATTGCCGCCTAAGCGTCCGGACAGTTCGACCGGGTCGTTGATTGGAACAATGTTTTCATTCAGCTTGGTGAGCGTCTCCTGTGCCTGGTTTAACTCTTCTGGGCTGAGATTTATGTCGCTTTCATCGAGGATGATTTCGGGAGTTGGTTCCGAGGGGAGCTCGATTTGGAAATCTTGAAACAACTCGCTATCGCTGTCTATAGTAAGATTTGAGACAATGCCTAAAACACCAAAAGCTGAGGCGATACAAAGGCAGCAAAGGCAGAGAAGCAAAGCGATGAGAACAATTGTAACAATTGCAACTGGTTTATTTGAGGAATTCATTAAATACTCACTTTCATTTTGAAGGTCCGGCATAATTATAACCGTTGAAAGCGGGAAGCGGGGCGCGCGGATAAGGGAGTAGCCAAGCAAGTAACAAGAAATAGAAATCAGGAATTTGATAGAATAAAGGCGTAATGAAAAACAGGAAACCCCAATTCAATTTTGGAAAAATCTGTGTAGCCATCCTTTATTTTTTGATTTTGGGATTGGTGCTCACTGCATCCCAGGTTGTTTTCGATGGTTCGCTCGCATCATTAGACAACATCAGCCGCTGGGATCGTTTCAATTTCTTTTCCTGGGAGCTTTCAGCTCTGGTTGAACGCTTTTCAAGTGCGACAATGGGTGTGGAGCATTTCATCGATGATGAAAAACAAAGCGAAATAGTTTTGACTTACCTTAACCAAATTGGAATTGTGGAAGGACTTGAGCAAGAATTATTGAACTTAAATTCTGACCCAGCCAAGGGCGAAAATTCGCTTGAAATCTTAAGCGTTCAGGAGGAATTGGAGCGCGAAACTAAGCGGATGCACGATTATGCCCGGATAGCGGAATCGATTTTGCAAAATCAGACAGAAAGAAGTCTGGTTGAGATGGGTTTTGGGCTTGGCGGTCAAATCTTCCCGCCGGTTTTGTTCAAAATTACCGATTTGCCCCTGAATTTAATTATCTCACCCCGTGATCAAATTTATACATTGAAAAGTTATAACCTTAAAGCAGGGATGGATTCTTTGGAAAAGGCTGAATTGGAAGAGGCGATTTTTGAGCAATTTGGATTTTCTGCCTTGGTTGAGCCTGTTGGTGGGGTTGGGGCTTATCCGACGATGGTGATGCGCAGCCGCTCGATTAATTGGCTGACAGAGGTGATTGCGCATGAGTGGTTTCACAATTATCTGACTTTTTATCCGCTTGGGATTCGCTATTTTGAAAATGACACGATGAAAACAATCAACGAAACCACAGCCAACTTGGCTGGTAAAGAAGTTGGCAGGCAAACAATGCTCCGTTTTTATCCAGAATATCTCGGGATTCCGATTTTCCAATTCCGAAAACCGTTGACAGTTTTGCGAGATGGAATTGAAGAAAACTTTGACTATCGGCGGGAAATGCGCGAGACCAGACAGAGGGTTGATTATTTGCTTTCGATTGGCCGAATTGATCAGGCAGAAAGCTATATGGAAGATCGTCGGGCATATTTTTGGGAACATGGATATCGGATTCGGAAAATAAACCAGGCATATTTTGCTTTTTATGGTGCATATAACGATACACCGGGCGGAGGTGCGGCCGGGGATGATCCAATTGGTCCGGCGATTCAGCAGATGCGCATAGACAATTTCGGTTTGAAAGCTTTTATTGATGAAATCAAGCGGATCAAATCTTTTGAAGAGTTGATGGAAAAATAGGGAGGAGAGGCAACCGGGTGGCAGCTGGTTTTCAACAATGAATTTAGCTGTTCACGTGCAATTACTCTGCATCCTTTGCGTATTTCCCGTTTTTATGATAAATTAGTTGATGGATTAACTAATTCGAATCCTGAAGTAAAAGTGAGTATATTAAGAACACTATGAACGAACATATCAACAAGACTCCTGATTGGGTCAAAAATGCGGTTTTTTACCAAATTTTCCCGGACCGTTTCGCCTGGAGCAATAAAGTTGTCAAACCGGGAAAATTTGAAAACTGGGACAGCGTCCCAACCCCCGACGGATTTAAAGGCGGCGACTTGCTCGGTGTCTATGAAAAACTGGATTATCTCGAATATCTCGGCATTAATGCCATCTATTTCAATCCAATTTTCGCTTCCGCCTCTAATCATCGCTATCACACCTTCGACTATAATCAGGTTGACCCCCTGCTTGGTGGCAATGAAGCTTTCTTCACACTTCTCGAAGGAGCGCATCAGCGCAACATTCGTGTTGTTTTGGATGGCGTTTTCAATCATGCCAGCCGTGGCTTCTTCCCCTTCAACCATATCATGGAAGTCGGTGAAAGTTCGCCTTATTACAACTGGTT
>CAYVOY010000093.1:0-6074 GCA_964453395.1 uncultured Anaerolineaceae bacterium | reverse complement strand
ATGAATTATAATTTAGTTTATTGTAAGATTGGATGAGGAGTAATTATGAGCAAAAGCATTGCAGTTTTAACCAGTGGGGGCGATGCTCCCGGAATGAATGCAGCTATTAGAGCCGTTGTACGTACCGGTATAGCCAAAGGATGGGATGTCTATGGCGTTACCAATGGCTATCAGGGTCTAATCAATGGGCAGATCCAAAAACTGACTTCACGAGATGTCGGTGGAATTTTACAAAGGGGAGGCACAATTTTGGGCAGTGCCCGCTGTGCAGAATTTGAAACCGTTGAAGGGCGCACTTTAGCAATTCGCAACCTCAACCGTTTGGGTATCGAAGCCCAGATCGTAATCGGTGGAAACGGCTCCCAAACCGGTGCTCATTTTTTAAACCAGATGGGCTTCCCGACAGTTGGTGTAGCTTCAACGATTGATAATGACCTGGTTGGTTCTGAAATGACGATTGGTGTCGATACCGCTTTGAATATTGCCCTCGAAGCAATTGACCGCTTGAAAGTTACCGCATCTTCGCATCAACGCGCTTTTATTCTTGAAGTGATGGGCAGAAAATGTGGCTATCTGGCTCTGGCTTCCGGTTTAGCCGGTGGGGCGGAAGCGATCACCTTGCCCGAACGAAAAACCGATCCTGAAGAAATAGCTGAAGATTTACGGTTGGCTTATTCTCACGGTAAAAACCATGCCCTAATCGTTGCAGCTGAGGGTGCT
Source organism: uncultured Anaerolineaceae bacterium (assembly GCA_964453395.1). Lineage (GTDB taxonomy): Bacteria > Chloroflexota > Anaerolineae > Anaerolineales > Anaerolineaceae > Mesolinea. The sequence continues at coordinate 5,354 of CAYVOY010000093.1, read as the reverse complement.
GAGTATAACGCGGCAAAATTAACCGAATTTTTCCAAAAACATCGTGACCGTTTAGGTTTTAGCGTTCGGTCTACAATTTTGGGGCACGTTCAACGAGGAGGAGAGCCTGGCGCTTTTGACCGCATTTTAGCTTCACGTCTTGGCAATGGCGCAGTTGAAGCGATTGACCGTGGTGAATATGGCGTCTTGGTAGGTCAGATAAAAAGTAAAGTCGCCACTACTCCCTATGAAGAAATTACCGGTAAAACAAAAAAACTAGATCCCCAAATGATAGCATTGGCGAAAATTTTAGACTAAAGTCTTGTCGACGATTTAACGAAAAAACCGCTCTTAATAGCGGTTTTTTCGTTATAAGACAATGCGGTTGAATTCTATTTCATCCTTAAATAAGCTTCCATAAAACCATCCAAAGCGCCGTCTAAGACTGCTTGGGTATTACCGGTTTCATACTCTGTGCGATGGTCTTTAACCATTTGATAGGGGTGGAGGACGTAGGAGCGGATCTGGCTGCCCCATTCCACTTTTTTGAATTCGCCTTTGAGATCCGAAATCTCCTCGGCATGGGCTTGCTGTTGCAATTCAAAAAGGCGGGAACGCAAAACTTTTAGAGCAGACTCGCGATTTTGAGTTTGTGAGCGTTCGTTTTGACAGGTTACAACCAAACCGGACGCCAAATGAATAATGCGAACGGCGGTCATGTTCTTTTGTACGTTTTGCCCACCTGCACCCGAGGATTTATAGACCTCAATTTCGATGTCTTCAGGACGAATAATAATTTCGCTGTTATCTTCAATTTCGGGCAAAAGCTCAACCAGTGCGAAGGAAGTATGCCGGCGATGAGCCGAATCGAAAGGCGAAAGGCGAACCAAACGGTGGACGCCTTTTTCGGATCGCAAATAGCCGTATGCCAATTCGCCAGTTACCGAAATTGTTACCGATTTAACACCGGCTTCTTCGCCCGGAGTTCGGTCCAAAATTTCCGTTTTGTACCCGCTGTTTTCAGCCCAACGCAAATACATCCTCTCGAGCATACCAGCCCAATCTTGCGAATCGGTACCACCGGCACCGGCATGGATTGCCAAAATGGCGTTTCCCTGGTCATATTCGCCGGATAGTAAAAGCGTGGTCTGCTTTTTATCGAGCAGTTTTTCCAGCTTATCGACTTGTTGCTCAATCTCAGCACTTAGACTGCCATCATCAAGTTCGAGCAGGGATGCCAAGCCTTCGATTTGCGTTTGAAGGGAGTTCCATTCATTGATTTGGTTATCAAGCGAAGTCATCTTTTTCATAACCGCTTGAGCGCTTGTAGGATTATCCCAAAAGCTTTGGCTTTCACTTTGTTTTTGTAGACTTGTAAGTTCTTCGGTCTTTTGAGCTAAGTCAAAGATGCTCCTGGAGCAAATTGAATTGAGTATTCAAGGCTTTGACGCGGTCGTTTAGATCAGCCATCTTATTTTCCTTCGTCCTTTGTAAATATGCTATCAATGAAGGCTTTTTTGTCAAACAATTGTAAGTCTTCGACTTTTTCGCCTAAACCAGCATAAATAACCGGCAGATTGAGTTGGTCTTTAATAGCGAAGACCATCCCGCCTTTGGCTGAACTGTCAAGCTTTGCCAAAATTGCGCCGTTGAGATGCACTGCTTTGCCGAAGGCTTCCGCCTGGTTGAGGGCGTTTTGTCCGGTTGTGGTGTCGATCACAATCCAGGAATAATGAGGTGCGCCGGGAAGGGCTTTTTCTGCAACGCGATAAACTTTTTTGATTTCTTCCATCAGGTTGTAGCGGGTATGAAGACGACCGGCGGTGTCAATCAGAACGACATCAATATCGCGGGCGATAGCGGCTTTGATGCCGTCGAAAGTTACCGCACCCGGATCGCTGTCGGGTTGACCTTTAATAATCGGCACGTCAACGCGGTTTGCCCAAACCTCTAATTGGTCTGTTGCAGCAGCACGGTAGGTATCCGCGCCAACCAGCAAGACGGACTTTCCCATCGCCTTATATCGGGCAGCCAGTTTGCCTATCGAGGTTGTTTTACCCGAGCCATTGACACCGGCAACCATGATGACGGTTGGTTTGTGTGAAAAATCGGGTTCTTCTGCGCTGTAGAGCAGGTCAGAAAGCTCAGCTTTGAGCAAGTCTTCGAGTTGCGCGGTTTTGGTCAGGCCAAGTTCATCGGTTTTTTCGATGGCGGTATCAACCAAATTTAGCGTAGTTTGCACACCGACATCGGCTTTAATGAGCAATTCCTCGAGGTCATCAAAAGTTTCATCATTAATTTCAGTTGCACCAAAAAAGGTTGCGATTTTACCGAAGGCGGTTTCACGGGTTTTTTCAAGACTGTCAAACCATTTTTTAAAAATATTTTCCATAATATCTATTTTTCACTTTGTTGAGTTTGTGCTAATTGCCCGCAACCGGCTTCGATGTCAATTCCCATTCGCAAACGAACGGAATTTGGAATCCCGATATCGGTCAGGACTTTGGCAAAGTCGTTTACTCGTTCACGCGGAGAACCCGGCATAGGGTATTCTTTGCTCGGATTCAAGGCAATCAAGTTTACATGGCAAAGCATACCACGAACCAAGGCGGCCAATTGCTTTGCTTGTTTTTCACCATCGTTTATCCCATCAATCAGGGCATATTCAAAAGTAATCCGGCGGCGGGTTTTGTCCACATATTCACGACAGGCGGTCATCAAATTTGCTAACGGATGAAGCCGATTAGCTGGAACGAGTAGAGACCGTAATTCGTCTTCTGGTGCGTGTAGACTTACAGCTAAATTGACTTGAGAATCCAAGGCTGTGAATTCTTTAATCTTTGGAATAATGCCAACGGTGCTAATTGTAATTCTTCTGGCACCAAAATTGAACAAATTGGGGTCGGTAAGGGCGTTGACGGAACGCATTACATTTGCATAGTTTAGGAAAGGTTCGCCCATGCCCATGTAAACAATATTGCTTAGTTTTTCGCCTTTGGCTTCCAATTCACGCATGACGAAAAGGATTTGACCTAAAATCTCTCCGCTGCTCAAATTTCTTGTAAAACCCATTTGTCCGGTTGAACAAAAAACACAACCCAAAGGACAGCCGACCTGGCTCGAAATACAAACTGTGTTTCGATCGGCATATTTCATCAAAACAGTTTCGATTTTGTTGCCATTTTGGAGTTCAAAAAGATGTTTAACCGTTTTTTTGTCCTTTGAAACAAGGCTGGTCAACGGTTTAACCGGATCGATTACGAAATTGTTTTCTAATTCAGATTTTAGCGAATTTGGAATGTTGCCAAATTCGGAAAAGTTTTGATAATGATGTTTATAAAGACCTTCAATAATTTGTTGTAAGCGGAATTTGGGTTGCTTTAATCTTGCTAACTCGTCGGTTAGCTCTTGGCTGGTTAAATCGAGCAATATTTTTTTATCCATTTATTAAAGTTTCCAAATCTTTCGCTATGATATCAGGTTTAATTTCCCAATTCGCTAAATCTTCCAATGAATTTACACCTGAGAGGACAAATGCGGAATGAAAACCGCCATTATGCGCTCCGAGGATGTCGGTTATCAGTCTGTCACCAACGCAAAGCACCTGGTCAGGCTTTAACTGCATGGCTTTGATTGCTTGCTTATACATATTTGCTGTAGGTTTGCCCATGACAATCGGCTCAGCTCCGGAGGCTGTTTTTACGGCTGCAACCATCACGCCCGCACCTGGGATTGGTCCATGGGGAGTCGGGTAGGTTGGGTCGGCATTAGTTGCCAGAAAAGTTGCCCCTTCGAAGATTTGATTAGCGGCGAATTTTATCTTTGCGTAATTCAAATCCGTGTCTAAACCGACGATCACAAAATCCGCTCGGAGATTGTTCTCTTCAGTCACCAGGGTGAAACCTCGTTTTACTGCGTCCGCTTTGAAAGAATCCGAACCGATGATAAAGAGATTTTTCTTATCCGGGTGATTCTCTTGTAAATAGAGAAAGGTCGCCACCGCACTGGTTAATATCTGCTTCGATTCAACTTCCAAGCCTAAAGAACGGAACTTGTCTTGATATTCATCAATAGTTTTGGCAGAGTTGTTTGTAGCAAAAACGAAATCAAGCCCGATTCGATTTATTTCAGAAAAAATCGCGGGCAGGTCTCCAATTGCTTCGTTACCACGCCAAATGACCCCATCCATATCGAGGATGAGGCCTTTTAGCGTTGGGAAATGATCAAGGATCATTATTTCTTGGGAGGTTCCAATACCTTGTCAATCAAACCATATTCGAGGGCTTGAGTGGCAGTCATGTAATGGTCGCGGTCAGTATCTTTTTGAATTCTTTCGATTGGTTGCCCGGTAACTTCGGCAAAGAACGAGTTCAAATAGGTCTTGAGTCGAAGAATTTCTTTCGCCATAATTTCGATATCCGAAGCCTGGCCTTCAGAACCACCAAGCGGTTGGTGCATATGGATGGTTGCATTAGGTAAAGCGTAACGTTGACCTTTTGTGCCACCGGCTAATAAGACAGTGCCAAAACTGGCTGCCATACCAACGGCGACGGTGCTAATCGAATTGGGAATCATCCTCATTGTATCCAAAATTGCCAAACCGGCATAAATTGAACCACCGGGGGAATTAATGTACATTTGAATAGATTTTTCCGGGTCAATCTGGCTGAGGTAGAGCAATTGCGCAACTACGAGATTCGCAACCTGGTCATTGATAGCGGAACCAACAAAGATGATGCGTTCTTTTAGCAGTAAAGAGTAAATATCATAAGCACGTTCGCCAAGCGCTCCGCGCTCAACGACCATTGGAACCACTGATTGAAAATCATTTTTTTGCATTATTGTAGTGTCCTTTCATGCTTAGTTTAATAGCTCTTTATAAGAAATATATTAGTCTTATTCAGCTTCTTTTTCAGAGCTGTCTTCAGCTGCTTCTTCAACCGGAGCGTCAGAACTTTCGGAGGAATCAGTGGCTTCTGCTTCATTTGCTTCAGTTTCTTCGGCTGCTTCTTCTTTTACTTCCTCGGCAGGAATAGATTCAGGTGCGGCAATTTTGCGTAACTGCAAGCGAATTGCTTTAACCAGAGCGTTCCTGGCAGCTTCGTTGGATAGATACTCTTGGAATTTATCTTTACCGAGTTCTTTAAACGCGGTTTCAAATTCACCGCTTGCCAGCATCTCATTCATCACGTTGTTAAATTCCATCGAAAGATCTTTATCATCTACCTTGACGTCAAACAAGTCACGAATGGCATCCATAACAATCGAGCGTTCCAAACGGTTATGAGCAACGGATTTAACTTCTTCTTCCATAAATTGATCATGGTCGATTTTTCTCATCTTGAGATAAACATCCAAATCCAAGCCACGATGTT
>CAYVOY010000092.1:2380-6076 GCA_964453395.1 uncultured Anaerolineaceae bacterium | reverse complement strand
CTGCCGATTATATGCATGCTTCGACCGAGAGCAGGCGGTTTTTGCTATAGTGAACACGAGTTTCAAACCATCATGCATGATTTGCAAGCCTTAAAAGCAGCCGGTGCGGATGGCTTTGCGGTTGGTTTCTTGAACAAGGATGGAGAATTAGACATCTCTCGCCTTAAAAAGGTGGTTGAAGCGGCCGGAAAAAGTGAGCTGGTCTTTCACCGGGCTTTCGATTGCATGCAATCTGACCCTGTTCAAACAGCATATCAATTGGCAGAGCTTGGCTTCAAACGCATTTTGACCAGTGGCAGAAAAGCTACCGCTTGGGAAGGCCGCGAATTGATACGAGAATTGCACGCCTTGAATCAGATTGAAATCCTCGCCGGAAGCGGTCTTCGCAGGGCAGACTTGAGCGAATTCCTGGACGCCACCGGTTGCGACCAAATTCACCTGACTTTTCACAAACTCGAGGTCGACCCTTCTATTCAGAATCCTGAAATTTCATTCAGTGGAAACACACCGTCTGATGATTATGTCTCAATTGTTGACAAAGAAGGGCTAATGAGATTTATTCGCAACTTGCCAATTTGAAACCGATAGACAAGCCGATTAGGCTGAATTTCTGTAAAGAGGCTTGTCGCCTTTGATAATTGTGGCTTAGAGGGCAATAAGCCTGCCCTCAAACCGCTTTTTTATCACATTTCACCTCTATTTTTCCGATTCCTTTAATCACTTATGCTATACTTTATTCATGAAAGTCGAGCATTCTGCCAAACTTTTCTTTCCCCGAATTCAGCAAGCTGAATCTATTTGCCCCTTGTCTTTCTCAATAAAAAGATACTGCCATTTGACGGCCTCTTTTTCAACCAGAAGGAGCAGGTAAACGGCTATGATAACGACAAATATCGTTGCGATAGGGATTGTGGTTTTGACAATTGTCGTCATGGCAATTGTTTGGCTGGCAAATCGCAAGCAAAGTGCAGAACCGCTCGAAAATATCCCGGCATATGATGCCATTGATGCCTTGATTCATCGCTCTTCTGAAGAAGGCAGGGAGTTGTTGCTTGGAATGGGGGATGGTTTATCGGGTTTGAGCGGCAGCTTGGGTGATTCAATCAGCCTGACGATTCAAAGAATTGTGCTTAGCCGCTCAGTTTTTAATGACCGGGCGACAAAATCTTTTAGCGGAGATGGCGCTTTGGCAAACATCAGCCAATTGGTTGTCAAAGGTGCCTATGATAATGCCCTGGCACCTGAACTTTTTTATCCTCAGGACAATCAATTAAGTGGAAGCGGTTCGCTGACATGGATGGCAGGGCTTTTGCCCCAAATTTCCCATTCTGAAAATGCAAGCCTGATTTTAGGTGGCACCTTGCGGCCGGAACATTTTCTGATTGCCGACATTGCGGAACAAAATGACATTCCATTTGTCATCGCAAGTGGTTCACCGCTTGCTCAGGCAGCCTTTTTTACCAGCAGCGCCCCGTTGACCTTAGGCGAAGATTATTACTTACCTTCATTCGGTAAACTAAATCAAAAAAATTATCAAAATTCAGCTAAAACGCTGAATTGGTTGCGGATTATTTTAGCGATTGGCTTGATTGTTGCAGCAATCTTAAAATTTAGCGGGGTTTTGCCATGAAGCAAAAGACTTCCCTGATTGTGGCAATTATTTCCGGCTTGCTCATGCTCGCAGCGCTTTTCTTTCAACCATATGCTGCGCCTTATTTAGCTTTAGTCCTCAACTGGCTGATTATCCTTTCAAGTTCCGCCCTTTTGGTGGGAATAGCCGGACTTGTGGTTAACAATCTGGGATTAATCTTGAAAGCACGAAAAGGCTGCCTTTACAGTATTGTTTTACTTGTGAGCTTTTTTGCCACTATTATTTTTGGCATCATTTTGGGATTAGATAATCCCGATTTTCTTCAAGGGCTTTCCGCGATTTTGTTGCCGATGCAAACTGCGCTAATGGCTTTAATCGCTCTCGTTTTGATGAGCGCTGCAATCAAAATTTTCCGCCAACGCGGATGGTCTATTTTGACGGTTTCATTCGCTGTGAGCGCTTTGCTTTTCTTGTTTTTGAACCTCGGTTTTGTTCGATTCGATTCAAACCCGGCTTTACAGAATTTCGTCGCAATAATCCAGGGTTTGCCAATGATTGGGGCAAAAGGCCTTTTAATCGGTGTGGCTTTAGGAGCTTTGTTGATGGGTTTGCGGGTACTTTTTGGGCAGGAGGCTTCGGATGAGTGATCCTTCTGATGAACTGAAAATCTGCCCCCATTGCGGTCAGCTGAATTCGATCTATACCTTAGTTTGTATCAATTGCGGACAAGAGCTGGATGACATTTTTGAAATCGAAGGCGTGGAAGATTCTCCGAATGAAAACCTTCACGAACAACCCCTTGAAGATGTTCTGAAATCCCTCGACAAAGACCCGCTTTTATCCCGTGAGGAAGAAAATGCGGAAGACTCCGAGGCTGAAAGCAAAGAACCGTCAGATGAAGAAGAGCCTCCTCCTTCCTGGCTGGACAAAATTCGCCAACGTGCCAAAGAGGAAGACCCGGCTGGCGACCTTGCCAAAGCCAGCAGAGCAGCCGATGAGAAACGCGGAGAAGTTGACGAAGCATTTGAGCAAGTTTTGCGAAGAATTCGTGAAAGCGAACAAAACAAAGCCGGGCGACCGCGCAAACCTCAATCTGACTTGGTTGACGAAAACGGCGTTCCGGAATGGCTGCAGCGAATTCGCGAGTTACAGCCCAATCAAGAAGAATCTCTTGAAAACACTTCTTCCGAGGCTGATGATGTGTGGACTGATGAAGAACTGGAAGCGCTCTTTCGCGAAGAATTAGGCTTACCCAAGCCTGATGAAAAGCATGAAAAAGCCCCGGTTGAAAATTTTGAAACTGTTGAAGAACTTAATCAAGCGGAAACGGAAATTGCTCCGGATGATTTTCACAATATACCTGATGAAGATATCCTATCCCATCGGCCCTTGACTGCGAATACAGAGAACGAAACTTCTGAAGCGCCCCAAGAAACAGATTCGGCTCAAAAAGATCTTGAAAATGGTGAAGGTTTAGCTGTCACCGACGAAACCGAAGATGATGAAATGCTTGCAGAAGCAGTCATGCATCATGAACAAGATGAACTTGAGCTTGAAGATGCCCAAGCGGAGGCATCGCCTCTTGCCGATAATGAGGAAAGCGAAGACGCTGGTCTTCCGGAAGTTGAAGAAACTGAACCGCCTGATTACGAAGAAGAGATTGGCGATAGCCCTCAGCCAACCGAAGACCTCGCCCCGGATTTGATCTTACTGCGCGACCAACGCGATCGTGCCCGAATCTTAAACGAAATTATTAGCCAAGAAGGGCGTCGCTCGATTCCGCTCCCACACGAAAACAAAAGTAACCATCGCTTAGGGAGCATTATTCTCAGTCTGATGTTAATTTTAGGCATTTTGGCGACAATTTTGTTTTTGCCAAATAGCTCTCCTGCCTTCCCGAACTCCCCAACGGCAATCGCCTTCGCTGAAAATCTCGAAACCATAGCTGAAGGGCAGTCGGTTTTGCTTGTTTTGGACTATCAAGCCGGCTCACGGAATGAAATCGAACCATTACTCGAAAAGTTGCTTGAAAGCTTAGAAACGAAAGACATCAGCTTGAGAGTTGTAACGGCTAACCCGGAGAACCTTTGGTTGTCGGCAAAGCT
>CAYVOY010000092.1:0-2280 GCA_964453395.1 uncultured Anaerolineaceae bacterium | reverse complement strand
ATGCTAAGCCCATATTTTGCATCCGGGCAAATAAAAGGCTATGTCGCCGGTTTGAGTGATGCAAAAACTCTGGGGGTCGAAAAAGATTTATTGGTCAATCAACGGGCTTTTCAGGTGGGTACGCTCCTGATGATTTTGGTTTTGCTTTTAGGCATCATTATGAAGCTGGACGAAGACTCCCGGTCAAAAGCAGAGAGGAGCACAGAATGAGCAGAATCGACCTTATCCTGAGCCTGGCAGGTTTGATTTTGAGTCTGATGGTTTTCAGCTATTTTCTGGATGATAAACTGCTATTTGGCTTGGCGATGGTAAGCCTGGTTGGAATCAGTGCCGGTTTCGCCGTTTTGGTTTTAGCACAAAAAGTACTTTTCCCGATGGTAATTGAACCTCTGATGGAATTCCCGCAAATTTCGGCTCTTTTAGCCTTAATTCCTTTGATTTTGGCGATATTATTGCTTTGGTCTTACTTTAAGAAATCTTCCAAACTTTCGGGGATTCCCCTCGGGCTGGTTTTGGGTGCCGTCAGTGCCCTCTTGATTTTTGGGCTGGCACGCGGAACGCTGGCACCACAGTTGCTCAGCCTGGTCAATGCCTTTGACCCTGCCAAAATGACGACAGAAGGCTTGCCAAACTGGAGCGGCATCTTTGAAGCTTTCATGGTGCTGGCTGGCGTTCTGGCGGTGCTTTTTGCCTTCCACCATCGCAAGGTCAATAAAAAACAGGACCCACTCAACCCCTCCTGGCTGGACGGCTTGAGTGGTTTTGGGCAAGTTTTCATCGGTATCACCTTTGGTGCTGTCTTTGTCGGGCTTTTTAGTACCAGTCTGACCGCTTTAATTGCTTATTTACAGACTTTGGTCGATTTTGTGAAACAATGGATTTAGAGGAAACGTGACTTCAAGCTATATCAGCATCGATTTTTCGCGAAGGCAAACGCAAGCCTGGCTTTTTGATAACCGCTTTGGCAGTTATCGCTTGCTGGAACATCTTAACGTATCCAATGATGAATTTTCTGGTCAGCCGCTCAACGCACCGCTTATCGCACTTGTCCGTGAGCTGGAGCTCAGAAACGGGCAGGAGCTCATTTCTTCTGCCGGACGTTTTCAATTTGAACAGAATTCGAACCAGAGCGGTCTGAAAGCAGTCGGGATAACGTATTCGATTGGGAAACCCATTCGAGTGGCTTTGGTTGGATTGTCCGAAAAATATTCACTCGAAGCCTTACGCAGGCTGAGCCGTTTCTACAATACCGAAATCGTTTTGGAAATCAGCTTGCAAAATGAGCCGAATGTTTCCATTCAACTCGAAAAAATCACAAACACTCCTTTTGATTTACTAATTCTTGCCGGTGGTGTAGATGGCGGTCCCGAAAAAGCACTAAGAGCGATGATTGGTAATTTGCGCCTCCTCGTGCAATTGCGAGGCGAGACGAACCGCCCTCAAATTGTCTATCTGGGCAATCAAGCCCTGGCAGATTATGCCAAAATGGAAATTGAAGCCGGGGATGATCTGCACATCGGAGGCAACATTCAGCCGGACAGCGGTTTGGAAGACCTCAGCTTTGCGGCGAAGGCAATTCGCTCAGCAATCAACCGTTTGCGCTTGAAAGAATTTCCGGAACTTGAAATTTTTCAAGACAATCCAAGAATTGAGCTGATGCCAGCCGAATTTGGCAGAGCCAGAATTGGACAATGGCTGGAGCAAATCCAGCAAAACGGTAAAAGTGTTTTGCAAATTCAGCTTGAAGCAGATTTCGGGCAACTGATTGCCATTCAAAACGGCAAGCGCATGGGAGTTTGGCAAAACTTTGAAGTGGACGATGCTATGGTAGACGCTGTTTTGGCTCAGACAGATCAGCAGGTCAGTCGCGAGAGCGTGAATTCCATTCTTTATAACCGCTTTTTGCATCCGGATTTTGTACCGACAAGCATTGAAGAAATGAGCATTGAAATGACATGTTTGAGCCTTCGGGTTCAAAACCTGCTGAAAGAACTTTCAAAGCTTCATCCCGAATTTCGTTACGAACAAAAACGCGGTTTGCTGGCTGATTTCGAGCCAATTTTGATTAGCGGCAGCGAATTTGAACGAATGCCGACTGCCCGACAAGCTTTAATTGTCGCTCTGAATGGGATCCGGCCGAGAGGTATCACCACAATTGTCGCCGATGACCATCGTTTGATTGCTTCGCTGGGTGCCCTGGCAAATTTTGACCCCTTGCTGGTAAGCCAAATTATCGACAGCGATCTTTTCACTGCACTGGCTACGGTGGTAACAGTCAAA
>CAYVOY010000091.1:0-6088 GCA_964453395.1 uncultured Anaerolineaceae bacterium | reverse complement strand
CAAGGCCGTGAAGCGGTTTTCAACTTGACCGGCATCGACTGGCCTACCCGCGACGGCTCCGGCATTCGCGATTATTTGCATGTTTGGGATTTGGCTTTAGCCCATTTGAAAGCCATGGAAAACTTTGATAAAGCGATTGCCGAAGGTGCGGATGATGAAGCTGAATATGCAGTAATCAACCTCGGCACCGGTAATGGTGTAACCGTCAGAGAATTTTTGCTTGCTTTTGAAAATGTGGTTGGCAAGCAATTGCCCGTCTCCATTCAACCTCCCCGACCGGGCGACGTTGCCGGGGCATATGCCAACGCCGACAAAGCCTGGAGATTGCTCGGCTGGAAGGCGGAAAAGACGATTGAAGAAGGCATCGCCGACGCACTAAAATGGGGTGAAGTTCGAGAGACAATTATTCATTATTAAGCTTTCGGAGCTGGTAATTTCAATTCGCAAGGCTGGGCTTCAGGTTCAGCCTTGTAAAAGGAGACATCATGAGCATCTTCAACAGAATTTTTGGCGAGCCTGAAATTCGGGCGCTTGAGCCAAAGCTAAAAGCGGAAGTAAAACAGATGATTGAGCAACTTGTCAAAATTGGCAAGACCGACGATTTCATCTCGCTTGCTCCGGGCGGTCCCTTTGATTTTCAATATCACCATCGCGACGCGAAGGCAATCGGCCGCCGCTTGCATGAAATTGGCGGCGAAGAGCTGATGATGGCAGTCCGGACGACGATAAAATATAAATTGAAAGACGTTCTGGCAGAACACCTCGACCACGCCTGGAAAGGCATCGGCAACTGGCGACCGTGAGCCAGGGAACGGGGAACGGGGAGCAGGGAGCAGGTAACAGGTAACAGGAAAACAGGAAAACAGGAAAACAGGAAACAGAATCGTACGAAAAACATAATTTTCCACAAGACCTTGCGCTTTCCATTAATTCACAAACATGTGTCGGGCGAGATTGAAAACGCTCTAACCTTGATATCATTATGCGTTGTCCCATTTTCAATACCACTCACTTCGTTCGGGTACAGGTCCGCCTTCGTATCAGCTACGATGTCTGCCGTGTTTAAGTTTCATTACTGTCTCCTGACATGATATGATATATCATCATGAACGACAAAGAAAGACATACTATCATTCATAAGTACCTGTCCGAGGTAAAAGCAAAGTTTCGAACGGGTCAAGCCCTCGAACACGCCTATCGTCCTGCTTTTGCAAGACTCATGGAGAGCTTCCCGGATATTCACGCTATCAACGACCCGAAACGCTCCGAACATGGTGCTCCCGATTTTGTCTTTCAAAAAAAATCAAGTTCTCGAATTATTCAGGGTTATGCGGAAACCAAAGATCTTAATGGTGACTTAGATAAAGTCGAAAAAACCGATCAAATGGTTCGCTATCGGGGTTATTCCAACCTCATTCTAACCAATTACCTTGAGTTTCGTTTCTTCCGCAACGGTGAAAAATATCGCACTATCAGCATTGGTGAGTTGAAAGATAATAAACTGGAAACCCTACCAGAGCACGGCGATAATCTTATGCGTGAGCTGGAGGCTTTCCTCAGCCAGGCACCGGAAGCTATCAGCAGCGGTTTACGCCTTGCGCAAATTATGGGTGGTCGTGCCCGCCGTTTGCGCGACAATATCATCGAATATCTGAAGAAAGATAGTGACAAAAACCGCGAACTTTTGCGCATTTATGAAATGATGAAAGAGCTTCTTGTCCACGACCTGGAGCCAGAAAAATTCGCAGATATGTACGCCCAAACGCTGGTCTACGGTTTATTTGTTGCCCGTTATAACAACTCGACAGCGAAAACTTTTACACGTAACGAAGCCCGCGATTTGGTTCCAAAGAGCAACCCTTTTCTCTTGCAATTCTTTGATCATATTGTCGGTCCAAACTTTGATACCCGTCTGGCATATATTGTTGATGAATTGTGTGAAATTTTTAGCGTCAGCAATGTGCAAGAAATTGTCCACGAGCATTTACGCATCCAGGACGACAGCACAGACGAAAAAGACCCAATAATCCATTTTTATGAAGACTTTCTCCAGGCTTACGACCCACAGGAACGCAAGCGCATGGGTGCTTACTATACGCCAGTTCCGGTCGTCAGGTATATTATCCGTCAAGTAGACCGCATTTTGAAAGAAGACTTTGGAATCACAAATGGGCTTGCCAGCGATGAGATGACCACAATGACGAGGACAGTCCAGCCTTATCGGAAGCGGGGAGAGCGTATAGAGCGCACCACTGAGGAAATTACGGTTCCAAAGGTGCAGATTCTTGACCCGGCTGTAGGTACTGCCACATTTTTGAACGAAACCATCAAATATATCCATCAGGGTTTCAAAGGGCAGGAAGGTCGTTGGTCTTCTTATGTCAACCAGAATCTGCTCAAGCGCCTTTATGGCTTTGAGTTAATGATGGCACCCTACACGATTGCCCATTTGAAACTGGGCATGACCCTCAAAGAAACCGGCGTTGAAGACCTTGAGGAACGCCTTGGCATCTATCTGACGAATACGCTTGAGGATATAGTGCCTGTTCAAATGGGATTATTCAATTTCGGCTTAGCTGAGGCAGTTAGTGAAGAATGTCGACTTGCTGCCCAAGTGAAGAGAGAAAGACCTGTAATGGTCGTTTTGGGCAACCCTCCATATTCGGTAAGTAGCGATAACAAAAGCCCATTCATAAAAAACTTGCTTTCAGATTATAAAAAAAACCTAAACGAACGAAATATCCAACCGTTAAGTGATGATTATATTAAGTTCATTCGCTTTGCAGAAAATATGATTGAAAAAAACGGCAGTGGAATTGTCGCTATGATCACAAATCACAGTTACATCGATGGCGTAATCCACCGACAGATGCGGAAACACCTGCTCGAAACTTTTGATAAGATTTATATTCTTGATCTGCATGGTAATTCGAAAAAAAGAGAGGTAGCCCCCGATGGGAGAAAGGATGAAAACGTTTTTGATATCCAACAGGGAGTAAGTATTCTTTTAGCTGCAAAGCTTCCCGGTTTACAGTCAAAAATGTCTGATGTCTACCATGAAGAAATCTACGGTTCTCGGATTCACAAATTTGAATTACTTAATAAAGACTCGACAAATTTCAAATTAATTTCTCCAACATCGCCTGGATATTTTTTCGTCCCAAAAGACACAACATTAATGGATGAATATGACAAGCTTGTAAGTGTTCGCGCATTGATGCCATTCGGCGATGCAGGTATCAAAACCCATCGAGACAGATTTGCTATTGCACCAAGTCAATCCGAATTGATACATCGTCTTATCAGGTTAAATGACGGTGATTCTACTATTACAGAGGAATTTCGATTGAAGGAAACCGACACTTTTTCTTTGGACTCCGCCAGGAGAGCCCTTAAAAACATGCCGATAGCTTCGATTATCAAACCGATCAGTTATAGACCATTCGACAATCAATTCTTTATTAATCACGATAGCATATCAGAGCGACCAAGACAACGAACCACAAGTCAGTTGCTTTACCCAGGAAACGTTGGTCTCTCAACCTGTCGGCAACAAAGTTCTTTTGACTTTCAACATGCTCTAATTGCTGATAGACCAATAGATATGTGCTTTATTTCTCTGCAAACAAAAGAAACCGGCTATCTGTTTCCTCTGTACCTCTATCATGATGATGGCACACGAACTACAAATTTCGACCCCAAAGAACTAAAAGATCTCACTCAAAACCTCACTGAAGCATACACTCCAGAGAATATTCTGGATTATATCTACGCCACCTTATACAGCCCTTCATATCGGAAAAAATACAAAGAATTTCTAAAAATTAACTTCCCACGCATACCAATCCCCTCACAAGAAGATTTTGATCGACTGGTGCCGCTTGGCAGGCAATTGCGCGAACTGCACCTGATGAAATCGTCAATCATTGATGAATTTGAAACAACCTTCCCGGTCAGTGGTGATTGCATCGTAGAGAACATTAAATATGCAGATGAGAAGGTTTGGATAAATAAAAGTCAATTCTTCGGCAATGTACCTGAACTTGCCTGGAACTTCTACATCGGCGGTTATCAGCCCGCCCAAAAGTGGCTCAAAGACCGCAAAGGTCGCCAACTAAGCGATCAAGACCTCGTTCACTATCAACGCATCATCAAAATCCTGCTTGAAACCGATCGATTGATGAAAGAGATTGGATAGACATCAAAATGCTTGCTTTCACCATAAGAATCAGCGGATATTGTATTTTTGTTTGACGGATTAGCGCAAGCATCCTATAATTAACCTACTATGCAGGAGTTAGCTTGATATGCCTGGCTTTAGCCGCGTAGAGTTTGCCTATAAGACACTCGCCAATTTTTGGCGCGTGTTTTTTTTGTAAAAAATTAGAAATGGAGCGAAAGAACATGGATTATGGATTAATTGGAAAAGTCGAAAAAGCAAAACGTTATGCAGAAGAACGTGAACGTATCCAATTTAGCAGCTTCACCGCCAAGATTAAGGGCGATAACAGTGAACACACCGTCGTTTATGATGACGGAAAGTGGCAGTGCACATGCAATTACTTCCAAGGCCGGGGGATTTGTGCCCACACTATGGCGATGGAATTCGCTCTTGAGAAGATGGTTACTCCCCACGAGGAAGTTGCCCTTTAAGCTGGAGCAAGCCGAAACCTGAAAATTTAGTGACCTTGCCAAAGGTCTTAGCCCGGTCAGCAATTCTTAATATGGAACTGTCCGCTTCAATATTGAGAATTTGAATTAATTTCAACGTACGGGCGGGTTCAAAACGTGAGCAGTTTTAATTTGCTCAATTAGTAAAACCCGTCAATGAATCATTTTCGTAGGGATAGCGCCCGCGCTATCTTGGAAAAGGACACACCGCTCGCTTCGCATCGGGTGCTATAGGGTCTTTTCCCTACGGATGTGGGCGATTATTGAGCGCTCGTGATTGGGACCTGCCCCTACCATTGTATATACAATATACGATTTGCAGTGTTTATATGGTTTTTTTTGTTGTGAATTGCCCTGCCCCCTAATCCATAAGCCCTGTATTTTTATCATTTTTCACCTAGCTTTGCGTTATAATATCCCCACCGGAAGGTTATACGAAACAATGCCTATTTTAAAGCCTCATGCCTTTGAATTTTTTAGTCACAGCAGCGAACAGACCATGCGCGTTGGCGTCCGTTTGGGCAGTCTTTTGCAAACCGGAGATGTAGTTTGCCTGGAAGGCGACCTCGGCTCCGGAAAAACCACGCTTGTGCGCGGAATCGCCCAGGGTTGGGGCTCTGCCGATCGTGTTTCGAGCCCGACTTATGTAATTGTCAACCAATATCGTCATCCAAACAAGCGCATTTTTTACCATTGTGATGCTTATCGCCTTAATCCCGATGAGCCCTTGGATAATGCGATTTTGGAGATTGATCACGTCCTTGAAAACGGCGTTTTGATAATGGAATGGGCTGAACGGATGAAAGATAGTCTTCCCAAAGAAAACCTTTGGATTGACATGGATTACATTGACGAAGAACAGCGGCATCTCGTTCTTACTCCCAATGGTAAAAAATACGAACAACTGTTAAAAAAGCTGCAGAAAGCTTTGTTTGGAGGCTGATATGTTAGTTGCAATCGACACATCCACACAGTGGATTGGTATCGCACTCTATGACGGTGTCCAGGTTTTGGCAGAACAAAGCTGGCGCAGCCAAAATTATCACACGATCGAACTGGTTCCGGCTATTGCTGATATGCTCAAAAAATGTCAGGTGAAGCCAAGTCAGCTTAGCGGAGTTGGGGTCGCGCTTGGTCCCGGCTCTTTTACCGGCTTGCGGATTGGGCTAAGCGTTGCCAAAGGGCTGGCTCTCGGTCAGGGGATCCCGGTTGCGGGTGTTCCGTCGATGGATGTTTTGGTAGCGGCTCAAGCGGGCCTGCGCCGTCCGATGATTGCGATGATAAAAATAGGCCGTGGGCGTTTTGCCTGGGCTCGTTTTGAATATAAACGCCCTCACTGGAACCAGATTAGCGAAACAGAAGTGGATGATGCCAAAGCAATCGCTGCCACAATCGACCGACCATGCTATGTCGTCGG
>CAYVOY010000090.1:0-6092 GCA_964453395.1 uncultured Anaerolineaceae bacterium | reverse complement strand
CTTGAAAATGGCGAGCACGAAGCCACCTTGATTATGAAAACGGTTGAACCGGGCGTCAAAGACGACAGCCAGGCAGCCGATTTGGGAATCACTGAGCTAATCCACGAAGAGACTTCCTACTATTATGGCTCTGACGCTGCGCGCGTTCAGAACATTCGCGCCGGTGCCGCCGCCTTCCATGGCGTTTTGGTGGGTCCGGGTGAAGTTTTTTCGATGGCGGAATACCTGACCGATATCAGCCTTGATAACGGTTTTGCTGAAGCGCCGATTATCGTTGGCGACCAGACTGTTGATGGCGTAGGCGGTGGTATTTGCCAGGTGAGCACGACGGTTTTCAGAGCAGCCTTCTTTGCCGGTTTCCCGATTGTGGAACGGCATGCCCATGCCTATCGCGTTGGTTATTATGAACAACAATCCAACGGTTGGATTGACAACGCCCTGGCAGGGCTGGATGCGACGGTCTATATGCCACTGGTCGATTTCAAGTTCCGAAACGACACGCCCTATTGGCTGCTAATGGAAACTTATCCAACTGACACTTCGTTGACCTGGAAGTTTTATTCAACTTCAGACGGGCGCGAGGTGGATTGGTGGACGACTGGCATCACCAATATTCAGGAACCACCTGCTCCGGTTTATACGCAAGACCCAAGCATGGCAGCCGGCACGGTCAAACAGGTTGATTGGGCGGTAATGGGCGCTGATGTGGAAGTCAACCGGGTGGTTACGGTCAACGGTGAAAGCAGACCGGACACAATCCGCACCTGGTACGTTGCCTGGCCTGCAAAATATACCTATGGTCCCGGCTATGATGTTCCCTAAAAAATAGCTATGCTATGGTAGAATATGGATATTGACTCAAGAAAACCAAAAGAGAATTGGAGAGAGCTGTGATCAATCAAGAATTATTAGAAATCCTGCGTTGCCCGGTATGCGTTCGCGATAAAGGCGGCGAACTTGAATATTTCAAGGAACATTGGCTGATTTGCAAAAACTGCGATCGGAAATACCCAATTTGGGAAGATATTCCGATTATGCTGATTGACGAAGGCGATAAGTGGCAGGGCAGCCCCAAGGATGACCTCCCATGCCCTCCCCCTAAACCGGAGTAGTCTAAACTTTTAAAATCAATCCCAGGTTTTAAGCCTGGCTTTTTTGGATTAAAAATTTTTCTTTAGCAGGGTTTACTGTTTTAGTGCCCTGAAAGCCATCTTCTATCTCGTTGAAAACCGCACTTTTCCCAAAAATGCTAAGAACTGCGTAGGGCGCTATTGAATGGGCTTGTAACCTCTTGATTGTTTAGCGGTGTGCCCATTCAATCCGCCGTAAAGGACCGCGTTTTCTAAGTCGCAAAATGTCCGTAAAAATCGATATCGCATACAACCACAATGTCCGCCGTAGTGAGCCTAACCATCAGGTTCGTGTCTGTTTTTTGCAATCAAACAGGTAAAAATTGATCCGACATTCTCTTCGGACTCAACTTCAACACTCCCGCCATGAAATTCAGCAATATGTTTCACAATCGAGAGCCCAAGACCGGTGCCTCCGGTTTTCTTCGAACGAGATTTATCA
Source organism: uncultured Anaerolineaceae bacterium (assembly GCA_964453395.1). Lineage (GTDB taxonomy): Bacteria > Chloroflexota > Anaerolineae > Anaerolineales > Anaerolineaceae > Mesolinea. Next base: position 4,520 of record CAYVOY010000090.1, on the reverse strand, counting down.
ACCCGGTAAAAACGCTCGAAAATATGAGGAAGATGAGCCTTCGGGATACCGATGCCGCTGTCTTTTACGACGATTTTTGCTGAATCAGCGGAGGAAGTGAGCTCAATTGAAACTTCACCGCCGACTTTGTTATATTTGATTGCATTATCGATTAAATTGAAAAGCATCTCATCCAACAAAAGCGGATTACCATTGACGGTCAATGCCTTTTCCCCAACCAGGCTAAAGCTAACACTTTGCTGAGAGGCTTTTTCTTGTAAGTTGTTGATGACTGTTTCAGCCAACTCATAGAGATTGACTTTAGAAAACGCTTTACTCTTCTCTCCTTCGTCAAACTCAGATAGTTTGATAATGTCGTTGATAATTTCAATCAGACGCTTAGCTTGATTATTAATTTTAGCCGCAAAGGGTTTTACATCTTCTTCTTTCACCGTGCCATCAGCAATCATTTCCGAATAGGCGGCAATCGATGTGATCGGAGTTTTGAGCTCATGTGAAACATTGGCAGAAAATTCTTTGCGATGCCTTTCAGCCGCATAGCGTTCTGAGACATCGATAAACAGCAGAACCGCACCGTTTAAAACATCTTCATCGTGGACCGGATTATAGAGAACGTTATAAAAATCTTCGTCGAACTGAATGATGCTTTCTCGTTTTTCTCCATTCAGGCAAGCATTTACATTTTCCAAAAATACCGGGATGCGACAGATTTCAATCACATGCTTACCGACAGCTTCGGATATGTCTAAAATCTTCAGAACACTTTCATTTGCCAACAAAACCTTCCCCTCAGGATTAACCATAAGCAAGCCTTCCTGCATATTGCTTGTTACGGCATTGATCGTTGAAGAGCGGTTTTCAATTTCAGTTAGCTGGCCGGAAAGTTCTTGTTTTTGAGCTTCGATTTTCTTGATTAATGGAAGGAGTTCATCATATTCGTTTGTTTTAAGATTATCCAAATCGAGATTGTTGATTGGGTCAACCAATTTTTTTGTAAGACGCCGTGCAAGTATAAAAGCCGAGAGGCTGGAAATCATCAGACAAAGCAGTAAAACCGGAATAAATTCAGTTAACAGTCCACGGATTGTTTGGGCGGTTAATGCCAAACGCAGAATGTTTCCATCGGGTAATCTTAAGGCATAGTACCAGGTTTTCTCATCGAGTGTGCTCGAAATGCGTTCACTTTCGCCAATCTTGTTTTCCAACGCCTCAGCAACTTCCGGCCGATTAAGATGGTTTTCAGTGGGCAATGGATCAACCAAGTTGTCAAAAAGTACGCTGCCGTTTTCGTCTATTATCGAAATGCGCAGATTTTTTAAGCTTTCTGAAATTTGATTGGTGAATTGTTGAGAAAAACTTAAACCTAATAGAATGGAAAAGATTGTCAGACTCAGCAGAAAAACCAAACTCATATACTGAAAAATTCTTTTATTCATTTATTCACCGATTTTGTATCCAACGCTGCGAATAGTTTTGATATAACTCCCTGCTTGGCCCAGTTTTTTGCGCAAAGATTTGATATGCATGTCAACGGTTCGGCTTTCGCCCAGAAAATCATAGCCCCAAACTTCTGCGGTTAATTTTTCCCGGCTCATTACTAATTGGGCATTCAGCAAGAGGTAGCGGAGCAGTTCAAATTCCAAAAAGGTTAATGTGATACTCTTACCGTCAACCAGCACCAAGTGCTTTTCAGTGTCGAGACTAAGATTTTTAAAAACTAAGACGGACTTTTCTTCAGAAGATGGGCTTGTTCGGCGCAAAAGTGCATTGATTCGGGCAATTAACTCGGTTACGCCAAAGGGTTTGGCAATGTAATCATCCGCTCCGAAATTCAAACCTTTCACTTTGTCTGCTTCGCTGCCTTTGGCGGTTAACATGATGATGGGAAGGTTCTTGTACAGGGGCTGGCTTCTTAATTTTTTTAAGATTGAGAGACCGTCTTGCCCCTCTGCACCGGGAATTGCCAGTCCGGGCAGCATGATATCCAACAAAACAAGATCAGGGATGCTTGAGTCCTCTTGCAAAGCAAGGAAAAAAGAGAGTCCATCTTCGAAAGAACGGCTGGCAAAACCAGCATTTTCAAGAGCATAGGCGATTAATTCGCGGATATCTTCGTCGTCTTCAACAATAAAAATGGTTCGCATTATTCGTCTGCCATTTCCTCGGCTTTGTTGTGCTTCCCGGTGATTGAAAAAACCACCCATTCAGCAATATTAGTAGCATGATCGCCGATACGTTCCAGGTATTTGGTTATCATTAGCAAATCAATTGCTTGTTCGCCATTGCGGCTGTCGGCAGCAATCAGTTGAATCAAATCATTCTTGACCACATCGAAAAGCCGGTCAACCTCATCATCAGATTCAATGACTGCGAAGGCAAGGTCGAGATCTTTTTTAACAAAAGCATCAATGCTTTGGGTAACCATCCTGGCAGTTGTTTTTGCCATCTGTGGAATATGCTCAAGGTTCAGGATCAAGGTTGGCTTCATCAGATAGATTGAAATTTCACTGATGTCAGAGGCTTGGTCGCCAATTCGCTCCATATCGGTAATCATCTTCAGGGCGGCGGAAATCAGACGCAAATCTTTTGCTACCGGTTGTTGTCGAAGTAAGAGCTTTAGACAAAGCGCTTCAATATCTCTTTCCTTTTGGTCAATTTTGTTATCAGCAAAAATCGCCTGACGGGCAAGGTTGGGGTCTTGTTTATCGAGAGCTTCGATTGAGGAGGCAATGGCAGACTCAACCATCATGCCCATCTCAATCAGCATGGTGTTCAGTTCGTCTAACTGTTGGTCAAATTGTCTTCGCATTATCCAAACCTCCCGGTAATATAGTCTTCTGTCCGACTGTCTTTGGGCATAGAAAAAATTTGCTCGGTTTCAGCATATTCTATCATTTCACCGAGCAAGAAAAAAGCTGTTTTATCAGAGATGCGGCTTGCCTGTTGCATATTATGGGTCACGATCACAACGGTATATTCTTTTTTCAAATCAGCCATCAACTCTTCAATTTTTGAAGTTGAAATCGGGTCGAGGGCTGAAGTAGGTTCATCCATTAATAAGACTTCCGGTTCAACTGCCAAAGCGCGAGCGATGCAGAGACGTTGTTGCTGTCCGCCTGAGAGTGACAAAGCGCTTTTTTTCAAGCGGTCTTTGGTTTCATCCCATAGCGCAGCATTCTTTAAGGAGGTTTCAACAATTTCATCCAACAAAAGGCGAGAACTAACCCCATGCGTTCGGGGACCAAAGGCAATATTGTCATAAATGCTCATCGGGAAGGGATTCGGCTTCTGAAAGACCATGCCAACCCGTTTTCTGAGGATGTTCACGTTGTTATTGGCATATATATCATCGCCATCCAGCAAGATTTTTCCAGTAACATTGCAGCCTTCAATCAGGTCGTTCAAGCGGTTCAGACATTTTAAGAGTGTCGATTTTCCGCAACCGGAAGGCCCAATTAGAGCAGTGATTTCGTTGGCTTGGATGGACATGTTGATGCCATGCAATGCCTTGAAAGCGCCATACCATAATTCTATATTCTCAATTCTAATTTTTTCCACAAATTAAACCTTTGTAATTTTCTTTGCCAATGCCGCCGAAAGGGCGTTGATTCCTACAACCAAAACAAGTAAAACAACTGCTGTGGCGTAAGCTTGACCGGTATGGAGTGCCTCACTCGAAAGCGCCCACATATGAATTGCAAGCGTTCGTCCGGAATTGAACAAGCTTGTGGGGATTTGAGCCACTGTTCCGGCGGTATAAATCAATGCTGCTGTTTCGCCAACAATCCGTCCCATTGCTAAAATCACGCCTGACAAGATACCGGGCATGGCAGCAGGTAATATAATTCGAAATATTGTTCGCAACTTCCCTGCGCCTAAGGCAAAAGAACCCTCTCGGTAGCTGTCCGGCACAGATTTTAAGCTTTCTTCCGCAGTACGCATAACGAGGGGGAGAATCATAATTGACAGCGTGAAGGTTCCGGCTAAAACCGAATAGCCCCAACCCAACCAACCAACAAAGAAAAGCGATCCAAAAAGTCCATAGACAATCGATGGGATTCCTGATAAAGTCTCGACAGTTGTCCGAACCATGCGCACCAATCGATTGCCACGTTGAGCATATTCAACCAGATAAATTGCAGTAAAGAGCCCCAATGGTGCGGCAATCAAGAGGGATAAAAAGACCATGATGATTGTTGTAATAAAAGCAGGCAACAAGGAAACATTCTCAGAGTTATATTCAAGCGAAAAGAGGGATGGGGTGATAAAAGGAATTCCGTTTATTAAAATGTGCCCAACCAAAAAGACTAAAACCCCAAAAGTTAGTCCGGCTGCCAGCCAAGGGGCAATTGGCAAGATAAAATCTTCAAGCTTTCGAAAAAAGCGCTTAATAGTTTGAAGAACAAGCTCCACGTGATCCCGAAAAGAATGGGGGGTTTTCATTATTATCTTATTCAATTCTCTCCTGTTTTTCTAAGCACGGAGAAACTCAAATTGATGATCAGGATAAAGACAAATAA
>CAYVOY010000089.1:2789-6097 GCA_964453395.1 uncultured Anaerolineaceae bacterium | reverse complement strand
TCCTATCGCAGCCCGCTGACCTACAGCGAAGCGATTATCGAACAAAATACGCAAGCCTGGAAGCGCCTCTTGAGTGCTAAAAAACCGGCACTTCCTTCCGCGAATGGTCTGTCTGAAGACGAAATGCAAAAACTGGTCGAAGCCGGTGAAGAAGCACGCAAGGCTTTTATCGAAGCCATGGATGATGATTTTAACTCCGCGCTGGCAATGGCAGCCATTCATGAATTGGTCAAGCAAATCAATCAAGCCCGCACTGACGGAGCAAGCGACGAGCAGCTCGCCGTAGCGCAGGCTGTTTTCAATGAACTGACCGGCACATTGGGTTTAACTTTGGAAGAAGAAGCCGGTGCAGAAACTTCTGCCGACGCTTTTATTGACCTTTTGGTTTCTTTGCGACGGGACTTGCGCGCAGAAAAGAACTGGGCAATGTCCGATAAAATTCGTGACGAACTCAAAAAGCTTGGCGTTCTGCTCGAAGACAGCAAAGACGGGACCAGCTGGAGCTGGGAAAACTAATGCGCGAATGGCTCACCGGTCGAAACTCTGTTTATGAAGCTTTGCGCACCAAGCGCCGACACTTTTTCGGCATGCTGGTTCAGCAAGATTTGAAAATTGATGGGCGTTTGAAAGCAATGGTTGATTTAGCCGAAAAGCTAAATGTCCCTGTGCGAGTCGCAAACAAGCAACAGCTCGGTCAGTTAGATCGCAACCATCAAGGGGTTGCCCTCGAAGCGAGTTCTTATCCCTATAAAGCTCTCGAAGACCTGATTGCGTACTCAAAAAATCAAAACGAGCCACCCTTTTTCTTGTTGCTCGATTTAATTCAAGACCCCCAAAATCTTGGTTCACTTTTGCGAACGGCCGAGCTGATGCACGTACACGGTGTGATTATTCCCTCTTCGCAAGCCGCCCAGGTAACGCCTGCTGTGGTGAATGCATCCGCTGGAGCAAGTGAGCACCTCTTAATTGCCCAATATAATTTGGTTCAGGCAATTGAGCGGCTCAAAACGCTTGACCTTTGGGTTTATGGATTGGATGCCGGTGAAAGAGCAAAGACACCTTCACAGTTGAAGCTTAATGGAGGACTTGCACTTGTGGTTGGGAACGAAGGCGAGGGTTTGCGCAATTTGGTGCGCAAAAACTGTGATGAAATCATGCGCTTGCCGCAATTTGGGCAAATTGATTCACTCAACGCAGCGGTTGCCGGTTCAATTGCTCTCTATCTTGCCCGGCAAGCCCGCGAAAACTGATTAGAAGAGAATTAAGGTAACCAGCCAAAGAATAATCATTATCTGGCACAAAATAAAACGAAGGACAGTGGCTTTACCAAAGCCAAAAGCCATTGCTTTCGTGCTTTCCCAAGCAGCCTGGCTGTCCTTATTGAGGCGACCATATTCAATGAGGAAAAGTACACCCAAGGAAACGGCCATGCCGCCGATTGGCGTCAAGACTGTTCCACCTACTACCATGATCAAGGTCACCAGAGCGATTTCCCACCAGGGAACCCCTTTTTTTTGCGATTCCGTTGCCCCTAAAATGTTATCCACGACAGATCCAACCAGCATGATGATGGTGTTGATGACAAAGATGGCAATCGTCAAGCCAAATTGCCAGCCTCCATGGCTTTTATTGAAACCTACAAAGATGAACCAAATCAATTGCCCTACCCAAGTAACGGTCAGACCGGGGAAGAAAACCAAAAGCAGCCCAACTAAACCGACAAAATTCAGGATTCCGCTTAGGGCGAGGATTAACCAGTGGAGCCAGGGTATCGCAGCCATTATTTTTGGATGACCTCAATGCCGCCCATGAAGGGTTTCAAAACTTCAGGAATGCGAATGCTGCCGTCAGCCTGTTGGTAGGTTTCCATAACGGCAATCAAAGTACGCGGCAAACCTAAGCCGGAACCGTTGAGCGTGTTGACAAATTGCAAAGCCGAACCATCGCTGGGGCGATATTTAATGTTGGCACGGCGAGCCTGAAATTGTCCGATGTTTGAAATGGAAGATACTTCCAGCCATTCTTGGCAACCCGGTGCCCAAACCTCGATATCGTAGGTTTTGTGCGAACCAAAACTAAGGTCGCCTGTCGACTGCAAGAGAATGCGGTAGGTCAAACCGAGCTCTGCGCAAGTGGCGGCTGCGTCTTTGACCATCTGGTCAAGTTCGGCTTCGGCGTTCTCGGGCAGGCAATATTTATACATCTCGACTTTGTCAAATTGATGCCCGCGTTTCATGCCGCGAACGTCTCTTCCGGCGCTCATTTTTTCACGGCGGAAACAAGCGGTGTAAGCGGTCATGTTCATCGGCAGCTTGGCTTCGTCGATTACTTCGCCCATCATGATGCCGGTCAAAGGTACTTCGGCGGTTGGAACCCACCAATAATCTTCTTCATGGTCGTGGTAGAGATTATCAGCAAATTTTGGCAACTGGCCTGAGGCAAACATAACTTCTTCGCGAACCATCCAGGGCGGATAATATTCGCGGTAGCCCTGACGGATGTGCAAATCGAGCATCCAGAAAATCAGGGCGCGCTCCAGGCGAGCACCGGCACCTTCAAGCACGTAATAACGCGTTCCGGCTAATTTCACACCGGCTTCGAAATCGACAATACCAAGCTCGGGACCAAGATCCCAATGAGGTTTTGGTTCAAAATCAAACTGCGGAATTTCACCAATTGTTCGAATAACGACGTTGTCTTTATCATCCAGACCGATCGGGACGTCCGGGTCGGGGATGTTGGGGAGGGAAGCAAGTTGTTCGGTTAAAACGGATTCAAGGCTCTTGAGTTCTTCGTCCAAGGCGGTGATAGCGTCGCCCAACTTGCGCATAGCTGAAATTTTGGCTTCGCGTTCGTCTTTGTCTTTCATGCGGCCGATTTCTTTTGAAACTGCATTGCGTTCAGCTTTCTTGTTTTCTACGTCAAGAATAAGGGCGCGCCGTTTCTCGTCCAGAGCGATGATTTCGTCTACCGGAGCGGGGTCCATATGTCTTTTTTGCAAGCTTTCCTTGATAAGTTCAGGATTCTCTCGAAACAATTTAATATCTAACATGCTAACCTCTGTATAAAGCAATCTACCCGCACAATTGTACTCGATTAAATTCAGACAAATGGCAGATTGAAATTGACAAAGAAAAAGAAAGGGGCGGGGATAAATGGGTGTAAGAATCTGAGTCTCCAGTTTTAGCACCCTGAGAACCACGTTTGCGTGGTATTTATTGTGTATTATTAGATATCATAAGTGTGTAGGGCGAGGTTGAAGATGTTAAAGCGTTGAGATTATTTTGCAAAATCCCATCTTCAATCTC
>CAYVOY010000089.1:0-2779 GCA_964453395.1 uncultured Anaerolineaceae bacterium | reverse complement strand
TCAGTTAAAAGGCGTTAAGAGACAAGCAGTAGGCATGGAAAATCACCCACGCTGTATTTGTTGAGGAAGGCGAGTTGACGATATGGTCGAAATTATTCGCTAAGGGCTTAGTCTTCGACAATCACCTTCACGTCGTCAATCATATTCTTTTTAATAGCAGCCAAATTCTGATTAATTTGGAAGCGGACAATTGTTGATTCGGAGGATATTCGGGTCGACAAAATGCCCACGAAGGTAACCAGTGCGCCACCAATCAATCCGCCCAGGAAACCGAGGAAAGCACTGTCGCTTGCGAAACCGCCGATAACACTTGCGAAAAACACTACGATACCACCGATAATTGAACCGGCAATACCAATATAATAAAAGATTTTAATGATTAGGGGGGTCAGCATTTTATCAAATTTAAAAATATCACTAAATTTCATTTCTACCTCCATAGAAAAAGATATTAAAGCAATTATAGCCTATGAATATTATTATATTTACAAGTACTGTATAGTGTTAGGAATTCTCAATAAGAATAAATCACCCCCAGCCTTCCATATTGATGAATGTGAATTGACGATGCTCTGCAGTAAAAAACCTTTACGGCAGAGGCATCATCAAACGTAACTAAATGGTTGGAATTACTCGGTAAAAGGTTTGTCTTCGACAACTACTTTTACGTCGTCAACAACTACCTTCTCGTTATTAACCACTTTTGCGTCGTCAACTACCTTCTTCTTAATTGCAGTCAAATTCTGATAAATTTGGAAGAGGACTATCATCAATTCGGAGTAAATCCGTGCCATTAAAACGCCCAGGAAGATGATCAGGATGCCACCAAGCATTCCGCCAATCATACTGCCTAAGATAGTAAGGATATTCCCGCCACTCGCAAAAGCTCTAACAAAGCCACCGAAAAACATTACAATACCACCGATAACTGAGCCAGCAACACCAATGTAATAAAGGATTTTGATAATCAACGGGGTCAGCATTTTATCAAAATTAAACAAATCACGAAATTTCATTTCTACCTCCATAGTAGTTATTAAATTAAGCTTAGCCAATAAATATTAATATTTTACAAGAATTATATGGTGTAAAGTGTAAAAATTTAGGGACGCATGCCATTTTTAAACATGCTGGTTTCGTCTTTAATTTCAAACAAGAAATCAATCACACTGTGATGATATTTAATGAACTCCCCGGCATCTATCATGCGATGGACGTCCTCTTTAGCCGCCCATTTGACTTCGCTAACTTCATCAGCCTGCAACTGCAAGTCTTCTAAATCAGGATTTAAAAAGAGAACATATAGGTCGTCAAAGCCGCTTGCAAAATTGAACGTAAACTTTGGGCGTAGATTGCTGAAATCGAAACGAAGCCCGAGTTCTTCCAGGAGCTCACGTTGGGCAGCCTGAGCGCTGGTCTCACCGGCCTGGACGGCACCGCCAAGGCTAAAATCCCACAATCCGGACCAGGCTTTTTTGAGGAGGCTTCGTTTTTGAATCAACATTTCTCCGGCTGAATTAAAAATGCAGACATGCACAACGACGTGATAAAGCCCATCGGGCGGTGTTTTTCCACGGGCTATTTTTTTGCCACTTGGCAGGCGGGCGCTGTCGTACAAATCAAATTCTTCCATTTATCCTCATCTTTTTCAGCTTAGCCAATTCTAACATTAGACGACTCTCCATCGGGTATAATCGCAACATGTCAGAATTCCAAAAAATTGTCATCATCGCGGATACACATGTGGGCGACCGCACCGACAAACTCGACCCAGAGCTTCTTAAAGCAATTCGGTATGAAAACCCTAACCAAATTTTACATGCCGGAGATGTTTGCAAGCCGGAGGTTATCGCAAGCCTGGGCGAAATTGCTCCAACTTTAGCGGTGCAAGGCAACCGCGATTGGTTTCTTGGTTACAAGCTGCCAAAGGAAGAACGGCTTGAAGTTAACGGTCTCAAAATTACGCTTGCACATGGGCATTTTAGCATTTGGCACTGGTTTTGGAATTATGTCTACCTGTTTTTAACTCAAAAGCCGCATACAAATCGTTTCTTTCAGCAAAAATTGGCAAAGCTATACCCCGATGCGGATATTATCGTTTATGGGCATCTCCATTATCCCTATGACGAAATGATGGACGGCAAGCGCTTTCTCAATCCGGGTGTTGGTTACCCGGAAAAGCGGAATAAATTCCGCCCCACTTATATCGTTTTGACAATTGAACCGGATGGAAGCTATCAAACAGCTTTAAAATCCGTCATCCCTGAAGCATAGTGGCTGTATAATCAAGCTATGTCAACGCCAACATTGATTCAATCTTCCCAAAACCCGAAAGTGCAATTGGTTCGTGCTTTGATGAACCAAAACAAAGCGCGCCAGAAGCATCAGGCTTTTGTGGCGGAAGGAGTCAGGCTTCTGGAAGATGGCTTGAAATCAGAAATGCCTGTCAAGTTTATTTTGCAGAAAGAAAATCCCTCGCCTCGTGCTCAAGCCTTTCTGAGCACTGTGGATTCTGAGCAGTGCGAAATTCTGGTTGTCGAAGACCAGCTTTTTGATTCATTGAGCGGGACGGAACACTCACAGGGCGTTTTGGCTGTCTTTGAGATGAAAACTTTTGACTTGCCGGAAGAACCGACTTTCATTGTCATTCCTGACCAATTGAGCGACCCGGGCAATCTTGGAACGATCTTGCGTTCTGCCGAAGCTGCCGGTGCCCAGGCGGTTATCTTGCCACCCCGAAATACGGACGCTTTTGCTCCGAAAGTGGTGCGGAGCGGGA
>CAYVOY010000088.1:0-6152 GCA_964453395.1 uncultured Anaerolineaceae bacterium | reverse complement strand
ATGGCGAGGCTTATTTAGGCTTGGCTGTTGAAAGCATTTTGAAACAAAGTTTCAAAGATTTTGAGTTCATCATTGTTGATGACGCAAGCATTGATCAAAGCCCGGATATTTTAAGGAAATTTGCTCAACAGGATGGGCGGATTATCCTGCTAAAAAATGATGAACAACTGGGCTTAGCCCGCTCGTTAAACAAAGCCCTGGGCTTGGCAAAGGGGAAGTATATTGCACGGATGGATGCGGATGATATCAGCTATCCGGAACGTCTTTCCCAGCAATTTTGCTATCTTGAAGCCTATCCTGAAATTATCTTGCTCGGTTGCAGCGTTGATGTGATTGGTGAGAATGAGGAGTTTAAGTGTGAGGTGATTGGTTCCAGTGACCCGGCAATGTTGCGTTGGAATTTGTTGCTCGGGAATGCGGCTGCGGTGGTGCATCCGACTGCGATGTGGCGGGCAGAAGAAATGAAACAATTTGGTGCTTATGCAGATTTGGCCACCAGCCAGGACCTTGAGCTGTTTAGCCGTTTGTTTGCAATCGAACCATTCCCGATTGACAATTTAAAGAGCATTCTTTTGGCTTATCGAGAACATGATAAAAATACAAGTCATGCCAATGGGGTGATGCAATTTGAGGTTTCAAACCGAATTCGCTCTGAAAGCATTCAAAAACAACTGGGGATCCATCTTGAAAAAGAAAGTATTATAGCCAGACGCATTCCGGATTTGAGCCTGGTTCAAAGCAAGCCGGAGGATCTGATTGGCTGGATTGGTCAATGGCTGGATCTGGTGGAAGCATTTTGTAAACGATTTCCACCAAGTGAGGAAGCAGAAAAAGAAATATATCGGCAAACTCTCGAAATAATCGGGAAATATGTTAGCCTGAATCCTAAAACCGCGAAACAAAGTGGTGTGTTATGGGCAGGAAAATTGGTTGGCAAGTTGCGCTCTGATCAGATTTCAAAAATAATTCAATTTAAACTCGGAAATAGGTTCGGATGAACAAGCCATTAATTAGCGTTGTAATGGCTGTTTATAACGCTCAGGCATACCTTGCGGAAGCGATTGAAAGCATCCTCAGGCAATCGGTTTCGGACTTTGAATTTCTGATTATTGATGATGCTTCAAGCGATGGTTCAATACAAATTGTTGAGGATTTTGCTAAAAGCGACCCAAGAATCAGACTGATTAGCAACCCGGAAAATCTTGGCTTGGGGGCGAGCCTGCAAAAAGGGGTGGAAGAAGCGAAAGGGGAATTTATTGCCCGGATGGACGCTGATGACATCAGTTTGCCAAAACGCTTTGAAAAGCAGTTGGCATATCTGGACTTGCATCCTGAAATCTTAGCGCTTGGGGGTGACCATAAGCTGGTTGACGCCCAAGGAAAAAATTTTGGGGAGTTGATTTACCCAAAATTGCCAAATCGGCTTCGCTGGAATTTGCTTTTGGGGAATGGGCTGATTGCAACTCATCCTGCCGCTCTGTTCCGCAAAGAATTCTTTGGGCGCTATGGGAATTACGCAGATCTCAGAGCTGCTCAGGATTTTGACCTGTGGTCGCGAACACTCTTTGCCCAGCCTTTTCCAATTGCCAACATCAGTGAAATGGTTTTGGCATATCGTCAAACGGATGAGATGATAACCAAGGCTAATCGCAGTCAGCAGGAGCAAATTGCAGTTGAGAGGCGAGCGAAAAATATCACCGCTTTGATTGGTGAAGATGTAGATGAGGATGTTGTGCGAGCCTATCGAACAACCGGTTTGGCTTATTTAAATTTGGAAGAAATTATTGCGACCTGGCAGAAAGTTTACCTGGCTTTTGTTGAACGATTCAATCCGAGTGATGAGGAACTCGCAGGAATTAATGCAGAATTTTTTCAACGTTTGAGCCACTATACTTTTTTGAATCCTTTTGCTGATGGCAAAAATAAACGGTTAAATATATTCAGGTTGCGAAAGATTTTGAACAGGCAAGTCTACAAAGAACTCTGGCAACATAAATTTCGCTCATTTTTCTCGAAGAGGGAAAATGGCTAAAGCTAAACGCGAAAAACCGCTGGTGGCGATTGTGAACGGATTGCTCAACCCAATTCCGCCGGTCAAAGCGGGCGGTCCGCAATTGGTGATCTGGAACACTTGCAAGCATCTCCGCTCTGATGACTTTGACTGGCAGGTTTTGAGCAAATGGGATGATGCCTTGACTGGTGTGCCATACGACGCTGAGAAATTCCACCAAGTGAGGGTAGGAGAACGCGATTTGCGAATGAGCAGACTGGCGCAAAAAATGCCTTATCGGATGGTGAAAGCCTGGTATGGCGTGGTGCGACCTGACCATTTGGCATTGAATTTGGCAATGGTTCGGGAATTGAGGCTTTTGCAGCCGGATGTTGTAATTGTGCATGAGTCTTACTCGCTTTGTTTTATGATTGCGCGGGCTTTGCCAAAGGCGAAGATAGTTTATTATCATCATGGTTGCCGAATGGATTTAGATTTAAACGAAAAAAGTTGGCAAAGATTAGTCAGAAGTGCTAATTCAGGAATAATCAGTATTAATCAGAAAGTATTTGCCTCGGTTAAACAAAAGTTTGGCAGAAAGCCCAAAGAAAACTGGGTGATTTTGAATGCAGTTGATGACATCCTCCGTGAGAACAGCGCAATAAATTCGAAGAATGATGAAAACTTCCGCTTTATCTACGTCGGACGACTGAATGCCGCTAAGGGTTTGGAAAAGTTGATTGAAGCCTTTGGAATGGTTTATAAAAATAAGCCATTGAGTCGTCTATTGATAGTTGGCGCTGTCGGTGCAGATGAAGATGGCGAAAAGGATTTTGAACAGAGACTGAAAGAGAAAGCAAGTTTGATATCAAAGTCTGCTATTGAGTTTAGTGGTTTTGTGCCAAACAATGAACTTGCCAGGCTTTATTCTAAAAGTGATTGCGGCGTGTTGGTTTCTGATTTACCCGAAGGCAATTCACTATTCCTGATGGAGAGTTTGGTGATGGGGTTGCCGGTAATTGCAACGTCAATGGGGGGTGTACCGGAAGTTGTTCGTGATGGGCAGGATGGGATTTTGCTGGAAGAAGGGGTATCCCCAGCGAAACTTGCTAAGGCAATGATAAGCATGATTGATAATCGGGAAAAATGGGCTGTCGGGCGTGAAGAAAGAATGGCTTCTGCCCGGGGACGCTTTGACTATCGGCGGGTTGCCGGACAATTGGAAGACGTGATATTGGAGGTAATTAATGGCTGAGATAAAAAAGAAAAAGGTGGTTTTCGTATCTCACTATTATTGGCCGCCACACTTTGGCGGAGAACTGCGCATAGCGATAGAAAGATTGGAGTCGTTAAGCCAAAGAGGCGTTGAAGTGGTCGCTTTAACCTCCGGTGTTGAAGGCTTTCCAAGCCGTGAAACTCGGAACGGGATCAAGATTAAGCGATCGCCGACGGTTGGCTTTGGCAGGATTGCCAAGCGAATTAACCGCTTGATTTATTGGATATGGTTATATTTTACGTTTTTATTTGAAAAGAGTGTTGATGTGCTTCATATCGAAGTGCTTTTGGGTGTTTTGGGGATTATTAATCTTTACAGTTATGCCAGAATTTTGCTTTGGCTGGCAAAGCTAAAAAAGGCTCGCAAGGTGGTGGTTCACAGCCTGGCAACGTCGGATGAGGAATCCTTTGCTATCAAGAGTGGGAGCGAGGCTAAGTACTATAGGGCAATTGATAAAATTGTCAGCGTCAGCCCGCTGCTTCAGCAGGGGGTAGAAAAGGTTTATCCTGAGAGTACCGTCCTTTCTGTTTATGGCATTCATAATGAGATATTCAAACTTCCGGAAGCTGAAGAGAAGCAAACCTTCAGGCAAAAAAATGGGGTCAAGAACGGAGAAGTCGTTTTTGCCTTCCTTGGTTCTTTTGAATATCGCAAGGGGCTTGATATGATCGTCAAGGCTTTCACTAAATTTGGACGAGAGCATAAGTGGCGACTTTGGCTGATTGGACCTTACCGAAAATCGGAGAGTCCTTACGTTCGGGAAAGCGAAGTAGAAGAATTAATTGCACCGCTCAAACCTCTTGAGGATTTGGTGACTTATTGGGGCAAAATTGACGAGCGCGAACGACTGGCAGAAGTTTTGGCTGCTGCGGATGTCTTTTTGTTTCCAACGAGGAGGGAAGGTTTTGGGATAGCACCGCTTGAGGCGATGGCTACCGGTTTGCCGGTGATTGTAAGCCGAATAGCGGGGGTTACCGACCTGGGGAATGTGGAAGGAGAAACCGGTTTCTATATCGAAATGAATGACCAGGAAATGCTTGAAAAGCGTATGTTGGAATTGAGTGCTGATCCCGAATTGAGACAAAAAATGGGAATGGCAGGGAACGCTCGAATCAATCAAGAATTTGGCTGGGAAAAATTTGTTGATGAATGGGAGCAAATCTATTTTGGCAAGTAGTGATTGGGACTATAGTTTGGCTGAATCGAGTGGGCAAGAGAAGCATGCTGAGGTCGCTTTCATCCTTTCGCCGATGATTCCCTTGCCAAACTATGCCGGGAATTCAATTGCGACGTTAACGGCTGCCCTGGCAAATCGTTTGCCTTATCGCAGTTTGGTTTTTTCAATGCCAACAGCTAAAGCGCATGCGGAAGAGCGCAAATTTGATATCGCGTATTATCAAGCAGAATTGAAGGAAAGTGCTTGGGATACTAATTTCATTCTAAAACGTTTCCGTTACTATTTTAGCTCGATAACTCCGACGAGCTGGCAAAAATATGCCAAATCAGCCGCTGAAGAATGCATTCGTTTGGGGGTAAAGGTAGTTGTGATTGAAGATGTTGCTGATTTTGGATGGGCAATGCGCGAACTGCGTCGGCATGGCATAAAGATAATTTTGCATCAACATGCTTTTACTCAACGCAATTTTCGATCTCCGTTGTGGCATAGAATTGAGTGGCAATTGGATCAGATCGTCTTCGTATCCGAAAAAACTAAAGCCCTAACAGAAGCAAAACATGGCGAATTATCTATGCCATCACAGGTTATATATAATGGGGTTGATTTAGAGCATTATGATCCTGGCATTTGGCTTGAAAAAGCCGAGACAACAGCGACAAAGCTGGGTCTATCGAAGAAACAACCGGTTGTTGGCTATATCGGGCGGTTTGCTCGAAACAAAGGGCTGCTTGAATTGCTTCAAGCTTACAAAATGCTTGGAAGAAAAGACCTTGCTTTGCTTGTAATAGTCGGGAGAGATCAAGTTGAGGAACCGTTGTTTGTGGAGCAGTTCGAGGCTCTGAAAAAGGAAATATTGTTTGAGGAATATCCATTCTTTTTTTATGAAGATCTTCCACAGATAGAGATTCCAAAATGGTATGCGTTGTGTAAGCTATTGGTCGTTCCATCTGTTGGTTCGGAGGGTTTACCCAAAAACATTAGCGAAGCGCTCGCGATGGGTGTTCCGGTGATTGCCAGTGATCGGGGCGGAATTTGGGAATTGCTGGAAGACGGGCGGAATGGCTGGAAGATTGAAGAGCCAGTTTCAGCAGAAACAACCAGGGAAGCATTAGAAAAAGCACTTTCCTTATCTGAGGAAGAAGGGGAAGAACTGCGCAAGCAAATTTTAGAAAATGACCGACCAAAGATGGATGAAAAAATCATGGTACATCAAATGAAGATGCTGATTGAAAGGTTAATTGAGGAGGAGAAATGAAAATCCTATTCCTCAGTTATCACTATTGGCCACCGCATTTTGGAGGAGAGTTATTGATCTCGATTAATCGATTCAAGAGCTTGGTTGAGCGTGGTCACCAGGTGATTGTGCTAACCTCAGGCAATCCGGGCATGCCAGAGCATGAAATTGTTGATGGAATTGAAATCCGCCGTTCTCCAATTGTTGGGAAAAATCGTTTTGCGCGAGGTTTGCGGCGTTTGGTCTATTCAGTTTGGGTTCGCAAGCAAATGCGTAAGCTGGATTATGATGTTTTGCATTATGCAAATCTTGGCCAGGTTGGCTGGTTGGACGGATGGATTTCCGGGAAATTAACCTTGGGTTTGAACCATAAACTCGGTCACAAAGCTGTTTGGGTGCACAGTTTGTCCGACAGCGAAACAGAAGATTTTAGCAATCGAGGCATAAAGTTGAAAGTGCGAAATCAGAATTTGAA
>CAYVOY010000087.1:5796-6186 GCA_964453395.1 uncultured Anaerolineaceae bacterium | reverse complement strand
TCAGACCGGCGGCCATGGTGGAAACGAAAGCCGGCACGCCCAGCTTCGCAATTGGCGTTGCTGTTAGTAAGGCTGCCAAAACGCCTAAAATCAACACGGCTGGAATTACGGCATAAACCGGCCAGCCCCAACGAGTCATGGCAATCGCAGAAAAGGCACCCAAAAAGCCAGCCAGATAGCCGACTGAAAGGTCAATATGGCGAATCACGATGACAAGGGTCATTCCAACCGCCAAAACAGCAATATAGCCCATTTGATTAATCAGGTTACTGATGTTCCTGGAAGAAATAAAATTACCATCAGTCGTGATTGTAAAAAATACCATAATAACAACCAAAGCGATAAACATAAAATAATCGCCGATATTTGTTTTTATGAGTTGCCAAAGGC
>CAYVOY010000087.1:3367-5745 GCA_964453395.1 uncultured Anaerolineaceae bacterium | reverse complement strand
GAATCTTCCATGGAATTCTCCTAATAATCGACTGCCAGTTCCATAATGCGCTCTTGTGTAGCATCTTCGACCGGCATCTCTCCATTAATTTTTCCTGCAGACATAACATAGATTCGGTCGCTCATCCCTAAAACTTCGGGTAATTCGGAGGAAATCATGAGGATACTCATGCCCTGTTCGACCAGTGAATTCATCAATGTATAAATTTCATACTTAGCGCCGACGTCAATTCCACGTGTTGGTTCATCCAAAATCATGAGCCCCGGTTTGACAAAAAGCCACTTAGCGAGTGAAACTTTTTGTTGGTTGCCACCACTGAGATTTCGGACTTTTTGTTGAATGCTTGGCGTTTTGATGTTTAGCTCATTGCGATAGCGGGTTGCAACCATGATTTCTTCGTTTTCGTTGATGACGCCGGTTGGGGAAATTTCATAGAGGTTTGCAAGACTGATGTTGTGTTTTACGTCATCAATCAAAATCAAGCCATCGCCCTTGCGATCTTCGGTAACATAAGCTATCGATGCTCGAATTGCATCAGCCGGATCACCAAATTTTTGTTCTTCGCCATTAATAAATATTTTTCCACTCAGGCGAAATTTATCCGGGTTACCATAGATGCTCTTCGCTAATTCTGTTCGCCCTGAGCCCATCAACCCGGCAATGCCGACGATCTCCCCGGCATGTACATTGATGTTGATGTTTTTGAGAATATCGCGGTTGAGAGAAGCAGAATGTGCTGACCAGTCTTCAAGCCTGAGCATTTCCTTGCCAACTGACTTATGCTCACGTTTTGGATAGACATTTTCAATTGAACGGCCAACCATGTGACGAATCAAAACAGCATCGTTCACTTCGTCAACGTGGGCATCGAGAGTGACTACCGTTTTGCCATCGCGCAAAACCGTTACGGTATCGGCAATTTCCAAAACTTCGCGTAATTTGTGCGAGATCAAAATGCAGGTAACTCCCTGATCGCGCAAACCTCGGATGAGATTTAACAAATTGTCGCTGTCATTTTCGTTCAATGCCGCTGTTGGTTCGTCTAAAATGAGGATTTTTACTTCTTTTTTCAAAGCTTTGGCAATTTCAATCAGTTGTTGTTTGCCAACACCCAATTGTTTGATTTTAGTCATTGGGTTTACATCCAGGCCGACTTTTTTCAAAATATCGATGGCTTGCGAAATCGCCTCATTTTTGTCGATAACGATGCCATTGGTAACTTCATTTCCCAAAAAAATGTTTTCGTAAACGCTTAATTCTGGTATCAGGGCTAATTCCTGATAAATGATGGCTATGCCAGCCTCTTCGCTTTCGCGGATGTTGTTAAAATGTTGTAATTCACCGTTGATGTAGATATCGCCAGTGTAAGAGCCAAAGGGGTGAACACCGCTTAAGACTTTCATCAGCGTTGATTTGCCTGCGCCATTTTCGCCGACAAGACAGTGGATTTCACCTTTGCGAACACTAAAAGTTACTTCGTCCAACGCCTTAACTCCAGGAAATTCCTTGGTTATGGACTTCATTTCAAGAATAGGGTTTTCCATCGGCGACTCCTGCCTATTTTGTTTGAGAGTTTTGAGATAAAGCTGTGGCTGGTTTCCCAGCCACATCTTTAAAAAGTTTTACAAAATTTTACTCAAGACCGGTGAATTCGGAAGCTTCGTAATATCCGGATTCGATAACAGTCTGTTTGACATTATCCTGGGTAACAGTGACAACTTCGGATGGTTTAGCAGGAACGTCTTTGACATTGTTGTTGTAGGTGGTGGTTTCCACGGGGGTTTGTCCGTCGAGGAAAGCCTTGGCAGCAGCAATTGCATCGCTAACGAGGGTGCGAACATCTTTCAAAACAGTCATGGATTGTTTGCCATCGATGATGTATTGAACAGAAGCTTTTTCAGCATCCTGACCGGTTACATAGAATTTAGTAATCGCGTCGTCAGCACCGAAAGCATCGGCAATAGCGCGGGCGGTACCATCGTTTGGTGCAAGGATGAAGACTTCGCCCTTAGCTTCGGCGGTGGCAGCGGTCAGGTTAGCTTCGGCTAAACCTTTGGCAACGTTAAAGTCCCAGTTAGTGGTAACCTGGCCAATGATTTTGCCCATTTCGTCACGAGTGAGAACGGCTTTATCCTGGAGAGCAACGGCTTCGGCGGAGTTTTGGATAACAAAAGTGCCATCAACAATCTTGGGTTGCAAAACATTCCATGCACCCTCGAAGAAGAGGAAAGCGTTGTTGTCGGAAGCGGCACCAGCGTAGAGGTAGAGGGGTAAACCGCTTCCATTGGCGTTGTCAACCAAATATTGAGCCTGGGCTTCACCAACAGCGACAGAGTCGAAGGTTACATAATAATCCACGGCTTCGGTATCGAGGATCA
>CAYVOY010000087.1:0-3357 GCA_964453395.1 uncultured Anaerolineaceae bacterium | reverse complement strand
CCTTCACACCGGCATCGTGAGCAGCTTCAGCAGCGGCAGCAGCGGCGGCACCGTCATGGGGGCAGATAATCAAAACTTGAATACCCTTGGAAATCAAGGTTTCAACGTTTTGTTTTTCAATGGCGGGATCGCCCTGGCTGAAAAGAATTTCCACAGAATAACCCTGTTCGGTCAAAGCGTCCTTGAAACGGGTTTCGTCTTGAATCCAGCGGGGTTCGTCTTTGGTGGGGAGAACAATACCGACTGCCAGATTTTCACCGGTCGGTTGCTCAGGTTCAACAGGAGTTTCGGCATTACCACAAGCTGCCAAAACCATGCTCGCAACAATCAAAATGCTTGCGAGTGTAAACAGTAATTTGGATTTTTTCATTTCTTCTCCTTATAAAGAAAATGGTTTTATAGCGCAGAAGCTATGTCTGATTGTGAAGTCCGATTGTGAAAAAAGCTGAATCCAAAGACGAAAGCACAACATCAGGCAAAACTTGCTTCACTAATAATCCGGAGGTTGAATTTCTCCAGAGATTAAATTATACCTTAATCGAATTTAAGTGGTTAAACAGTGCACAAAAGCAACAATGCTCATCGGTATTCAACAAAAATCGGATAAAAATTTAAGAGACAAAATTTTTGCTTTCCGGTTAAACACCAATAAGCATTTGTGGGGTTTATTTAGCCTTATGCTTCTGAACTCGGGATCGGTTGTAATACGCTTAGATTTATTTAATTCGCCCGCGTTTTACAACCAACCCGTTCTCCATTTAAAGAATAAACAAATTGATTTTTATCGCAGGCTATCGCTCTTTAAATAAAATCTCCCGCCTGTCGGAGTTCGACAGGCAGGAGAAAGCAATTACTGTATCTTCTTATTCAAAGCCAATGCCCAGCTGCAGGGCTTGTTGGTTGATGGGTACGAATTTTTCTTTGACGTTTTCGGCAATGATGCGGTTCCAGTCGAAGTCTTCTAATCCGAGTTGCTTAATCAGCACGCCCAGAAGGATGATGTTCATTACTTTAGGGTTGCCAAGTTCGCGGGCTTCGGCCTGCCCGTCGAGGGCTATCAGCTTGCCGGCACGCTCACGAATCAGCTCTTCGCCGTTGGTGGGATATTTTTCTTTTCCCATCTGAACGCCCATCGGGTTGACGCGCACACGGTTGAAAATCACAATTCCTGTACCGTCATCGCGCAAATAGTCCAGATTGCGCAATACTTCGAGCTCTTCAAAGCCCATAATGATATCGGCTTTGCGTTTTTCGACAATCGGCGAGAAAACTTTTTCGCCATAACGAACGTGGGTCAAAACGGGCCCTTCGCGCTGGGACATGCCATGAACTTCGCTCATTTTGACGTCATATCCGGCGTCAATCAAACCAAGCGTCAGGAGCTTGCTGGCTAAGATGGTACCCTGACCGCCAATTCCGGTTAGCAGAATGTTTTTATTGCTCATTTATGCCTCCATTAACTGAATTGCCTGGACTGGACAAACCTGGGCGCAGACGCTGCAGCCGACGCATTTGTCGGGGTCGATGGACGATTTTTTCTTGTCAAACTGGAAGACAACCGCCGGGCAACCGGTTTTGGTACATTTTCGGCAGCCGATACAGGTTTCTTCGTCCACAAAATAGGTTTCGGTGAAAGCACCAGTGAATTCTTCAAGATCCCATGGTGCCTGCTTTTTCAGGGCGCAGGGCCAGCGGGTGATGATGACGGTTGGTTCTTCCATTCCAAGTGCCCAATCGAGCGTTTCTTTGACTTCGTCGAGCTTGTTGGGATTGATTGTGCGCACATTTTGGACGCCCATCGCCCGAACGAGCGGTTCGATTGCAATCGCTTCGGTAATTTCACGGTTGATTGTGTAACCGGTGCCGGGATTCTCTTGTTGGCCGGTCATAGCGGTGATGCGATTATCCAAAATGACCGAAATCAGTTTGCTGCGGTTGTAAACCGAATCGAGCAAGGAGTTGATGCCGGTATGGAAGAAGGTGGAATCGCCAATAACAGAGACAACGCGCGGCTTATCGCCTTCGATCGTGTCAAAAATCTGCTGGGCACCATGCCCAAGGCTGATGCTGGCACCCATACAAACGGTGGTTTCCATCGCATTATAGGGCGCACCCGATGCGAGAGTGTAACAGCCGATATCTCCGGAAACCATCACGCCTTTGCGCTTGCCGAGTTCGTAGAAAAAGCCACGATGCGGACAACCGGCACACAAAGTTGGCGGACGGGGAACAACTACTTCTGCCAATGCAGCGTCAACGGGATATTCGATTCCATAAACAGCCTGCCGAATGACCTCGGGAGTCATTTCGCCGTTGCTGGGGAAGAGGTTTTTGCCGTCACATTCGATGCCCAAAGCACGAACATGCTGTTCGAGATAGGGGTCGTTTTCTTCGAGGATGTAAATATGCTCCACTTTTTGGGCAAAATCCTTGATCATCTGATCCGGAAGTGGATTAGTGAAGCCCAGTTTGAGGTAAGAGGCACTGTCGCCAAAGACTTCGCGGGCATAAAGATAACAATCGCCCGAGCAAATGATGCCGATTTTAGTGTCGTTGATTTCTTCTCGGTTCCAGGCGCAATGATTGCTATATTCTTTGAGGAGTTCGAGGTTTTTTTGAACCTTTACCTTCATCGGACGGGCGTTTGCCGGCACAGCTACATATTTTTTTATGTTTTTTACATAAGGTTTAATGGGCACATCTTTGCGTTCGCCAAAATCAACAATGCTTTTAGAATGACAAACACGAGTGGTCATCCGAATCAGAACCGGCATATCGTGTTTTTCGCTAATTTCAAAAGCCTCAATCAGCATATCCTTGCATTCCTGACTATCCGAAGGCTCAAACATGGCAGTCATTGCCGCTTTGGCATAATTCCGGTTATCCTGTTCGTTTTGGGATGAGAATTGACCGGGTTCGTCAGCAGTGATGACCACCGCCCCGGCATTCACGCCCATGTAAGCGAAGGTGAAGAAGGGATCGGCGGCAACATTGAGTCCAACGTGTTTCATTGCCGCCAGCGAACGCGCCCCGGCAATTGAGGCTCCGATGACCGATTCGAGCGCGGTCTTCTCGTTGGGAGCCCACTCCGAATGAATTTCGGGATAGGTAGAAATATTTTCAAGAATTTCAGTACTGGGCGTGCCGGGATAGGCAGCGGCAAAACGAACGCCGGCTTCCCAGGCACCGCGAGCGATGGCTTCATCGCCAGTGATGAGATGTTTCAAAGCTTCCTCCTTTTCCGTCAATTGGTATGGTGAGAGACGGATGAGCTTGCGTCTTTAGTATAAACCAAACACGCCATTTTGGGGGTGTTATTTTGTAAGATTTTATAATTTACACGCGTTAGCAAGCAAA
>CAYVOY010000086.1:0-6191 GCA_964453395.1 uncultured Anaerolineaceae bacterium | reverse complement strand
TCTTCCAGGTGAAATCAACGTCCGGCGATACCTTCCTGGGCGGAGATGACTTTGATGAGCGCATTATCGACTGGCTTGCTGATGAATTCAAGAAAGAAAACAACATTAACTTGCGCGAAGATCGCCAGGCACTCCAACGCCTCAAGGAAGCTGCCGAAAAAGCAAAAATTGAACTTTCAAGCACGATGCAATCAGAAATCAACCTGCCTTACATCACTGCCGACGCTTCCGGACCCAAACATTTGGTAACCACCCTGACCCGCTCCAAGCTGGAACAGCTGACCGGCGACTTGATTCAACGCTCAATGCGCCCTCTCCAACAAGCATTGGATGATGCCGAATTGAAATCAAGCGAAATCAACGAAGTTGTCATGGTTGGTGGAATGACCCGTATGCCAGCCGTTCAGGAAGCAGTTCGCCAGTTCTTCGGAAAAGAACTCCACAAGGGCGTCAACCCGGACGAAGTCGTGGCAATTGGTGCCGCAATCCAGGCTGGCGTTTTGGCTGGCGAAGTTACCGACATCCTCTTGTTGGATGTTACCCCCCTGTCTCTTTCTATCGAGACTTTGGGCGGCGTTTCCACTCCTTTGATTAAACGCAACACCACCATCCCAACCCGTGACAGTCAGGTCTTTAGCACTGCTTCGGATAGCCAGACCGGCGTTGAAATTCACGTTTTGCAAGGTGAACGCACCATGGCCGCAGATAACAAATCGCTCGGCAAGTTCACTTTGGATGGCATTCCGCCTGCTCCTCGTGGTGTTCCTCAAATTGAAGTTACTTTTGACATCAATGCTAACGGCATTTTGGAAGTTACCGCCAAAGACAAGGCAACCGGCCGCCAACAAAACATCACCATCAGCGGTTCTTCCGGCTTGAGCGATGAAGAAGTTGAACAAATGCGTCGCGATGCAGAAACACATGCCGAAGAAGATCAAAAACACCGTGAATTGATCGAAGCCCGAAACACAGCCGATAATGCAATTTATACCGCTGAAAAAACCCTCAAGGATTTGGGCGACAAAGTGCCGGCTGATGCCAAAACTAAGATTGAAGATGCAAGCGCCAAAGTCCGCTCTGTTCGCGACGAAAACGATACCGCTGCCATTAACAACGCAATTGAAGAATTGATGGCTGCCGTCCAGGAAGTCAGTCAGGCAGCTTATGCCCAAACCGGACCAGAGGAAGCGCAAGCCGACAGTGGCGAGCAAACTCCTCCCCCGGCTGACGATCCGAATGTCGTTGACGGCGAATTTCGTGATGCCGAATAGCAGGAAACAGGAAACGGGTAGCAGGTAGCAGGAAACAAATTGTTGACTGCATACTGCGGTAGAATATAAACCAATTGTACGGACAGGGCTCGTCTCTGTCCGCAAGAACAAAACTGATTGACCATAACCTGTACGGACAGGGCTCGCCTCTGTCCGCGAGAACTAAATTGATTGAGATTTTATGTCAGATAAACGAGATTATTACGAAACCCTCGGCGTTCCCCGCGACGCCAGCCAGGACGATATAAAAAAGGCCTTTCGTGACCTTGCCAGGAAATACCATCCGGACGTCAACAAAGCGGAAGATGCCGAAGAAAAGTTCAAGGAAATCAACGAGGCTTATGGCATCCTCAGCGATGCAGAAAAGCGCGCCTCTTATGACCGCTATGGCTTTTCAGGCGTCAACACCCAAGGCATGCCCAATTATGGCGACATGGACCTTTCTGACCTCTTTGAAACCCTCTTTGGTTTTGGCGGAATGGGCGGTTTTGGTGGCGGTTCGAGAGGTCGCAGTCAAAGAAACGCACCCAGACGTGGCGCTGATGTAAGCGGCCGTGTTCGCCTGAGCTTCGAAGAAGCCGTTTTTGGCGTCGAAAAAGAAGTTGAGGTTACCCGCAACGAACGCTGTTCCATCTGTGACGGCAGCGGGGCTGAGCCGGGAACGCATCCAATTACCTGCAAGACCTGTAATGGCAGTGGCGAAGTTCGCCAGGTTCAACAAACTTTCCTCGGCTCAATGGTTCAGGTTGGCACCTGCCCCACTTGTGGCGGTCGCGGAAAAATGATTGAAAACCCCTGCCGTAATTGCCGCGGAAGCGGTTTGGAACGCATGACCCGTAAGCTAAAAGTCAAAATCCCGGCTGGTGTTGATCATGGAAATCAGATTCGGATGGTTGGAGAAGGCGAGCCCGGCACAAATGGCGGACCTCACGGAAACTATTACCTCGAAATAGATATTGCACCACATAAATTTTTCAAAAGATCCGGGAACGATATCTTGCTCGACCTCAACATCAACATGGCGCAAGCCGCTCTGGGCGATGAAATCACCGTCCCGACCGTTGATGGCGATGTCAAGTTGCGCATCCCGCCCGGCACGCAGCCAGGCCGCATTTTCAAATTGAAAGAAAAAGGCGTCCCGATCCTCAACAGCGATGACCGCGGCAACGAAATGGTCACCGTCAATGTCGCCATTCCCACCAGTCTCTCCAAAGAACAAGAAGAACTTCTCTTGGCTTTGGGCAAAACTATGGGAACTGACGTTAGCATTCACGAACGCTCTTTCTTTGATAAGTTGAAGGATACTTTCGGTGGCTGAGATTAACAATTGGCTTGAAGCCTCATTGATTTGTTCCGGAGAACTTGCTGAAGCTGTCGCTGAAGTTTTCTCCCGTTATGCCCCGAACGGGGTTTTGATTAACAGTCTGACCAGCTTTGACCGCAAAGACTATGAAGAAAAACCAACCGGCGATACACAGGTGGTTGCCTATTTGCCTATGGATGAAAATCTTGAGCAAAACCGCCATCGTTTAGAAGAAGCCGTTTGGCATTTGGGTCAAATTGCCCCCTTGGGTGGCTTGGAATTCAGCATCATCGCCGACCAAAATTGGATGGAAGCCTGGAAAGAGCGCTACCAACCTTTGACCATCGGCGAAAAACTGATTGTTTTGCCAGCCTGGTTTGACCGCAAACTGGCGGGCGACAAACTGCCGATAATTATCTCCCCCGATATGGCTTTTGGCACCGGAACGCACCCCTCCACCCAACTTTGCATGCTTGCCTTGGAAAAACACGGCTGTGAAGGCAAGGATGTGATTGATATCGGCTGTGGCAGCGGTATTCTCTCGATTGCCGCCGTTCGTCTGGGTGCAGAGCGTGTGCTTGGGGTTGATTACGACCCAATCACCGTGCCTTCTTGCGAAAAAAATGCTGAGTTGAATGATATGCCCGGCAGAATTACCTTTGAAGTCGGAACCCATACGGACGTCTTGGCACGAACTGATGGCATGAACCGTGCTCCGGTCGTTTTGGCAAACATTTTGGCTTATATTCTGGTGCAAATGCTTGGCAGTGGCCTTGCCGATACCGTTGAAGAGGATGGCATCCTGATTCTGGGCGGCATTTTGAACAACCAGGCAGATTCGGTTATCGAAGCCGCCAATCAGGCGGGCCTTAGCCTAATCGACACCCTCCCTGAAGAAGACTGGGTCGTCTTGGTTTTTAAGAAATAAGCAAAATAATATTTTAGACATCCGGGCAGACCAAAATCCGTATGGAAAGGTCTGCCTTTTGTTTAACTTTAGGAATATTTTTTATTATATTGTTTTTTATTATCATAATATATCAATTGTAGGGAGGGATTTCTATAGCACCCGATGCGAAGTGAGCGGTGTAACCCCTCCTTAGTTTCTCAATTTAGTATCCTGAAAACATTACTTTTCCTCGTTGAAAACAGATTATTTCAGCAAAATGAGAAAATCAGGTCGTAAGCCAATTTGCTCTTTTCAAACCGGCAATTTATTTCGTAAGCAAACTTGCGCGTTTCAAGCCGGCAAAAAATTTATCGTAGGCCGGCTTGTGCTTTTCAAGCCGGCAAGATCCTGGCAAATTATTAAGCCGGATTCAAAAACAGAATCCGGCCTACAGTTAAGTCAGGAATTATCCAAACCAAAATTTTCTTTTCAATCTCATCCAATGCTAAGACGATGAAATCTTCAACGCCATGGCCCCGGGGTTACACCTCTTTAGTTTCTCAATTTAGTGTCCAGAAAACATTTCTTTTCCTCCTTGAAAACTGATTGTTTCAGCTAAATGAGAAACTCAGGTAATATATTAGTTGTAGGGAGGGGTTTCTATAGCACCCGATGCGAAGCGAGCGGTGTAACCCATCCTGTTTGGATCATGATGAATATACGGCCGGGTTGAAACCCAGCCGTACACTATCAAGGTTCCCTCGTCCCTTGCGAATATCTTTCGCTTGCCTCCTGCTTTTTCCAATCCCCTGCTACCCGCTCACTGACAGCTGCTTTACTGGTAAAATTATCATTAAGGAAGGCATTATGAAACGACTTGTTCTCATTTTCTCAGTCATGCTGCTGGCAATTTCTGCCTGTACGCCAAAACCGCCTGACCCTGTTGTGCCTCCTGAAATTGAAACCAGCGAAATTATCCTTCCCAGCGAGACCCCCGAGCCGAGCCAAACGCCCGAGCCGACCGTCGAGCCGGAGGGTTTCACGAAATATCGCTTCGAAATGCGGCTCGACTACCATCAGAAAACTGCTGAAATCGCCCAAACCATCGACTATCTCAACAAAAGTGATTTCAATCTCTTAACCATTCAACTCGTCATTCCACCGCGAGCTTACACCTCGGCCTATACGCAAAACAGCCTCGCGGGAGACTTGGTCAGTGGTTTCAGTGAGGATGGAATCCGCACGAACATTCAGCTTTCACAAGCCCTCCAGCCCGGCCAACGCACCAGCATCAACCTGACTTATCAGCTGACAATTCCCCAAAGAGACGGCAGTTTTGGTTGGACGGAACGCCAGGTCAACCTTAATAATTGGTATCCCTACATTCCACCCCTGGCGGAAGACGGCAGCTGGCTGAGCTATGAACCGGTTCTTGACCAGCAAGCCAACAGCCTCGTTGGTGAATATATAGTCAACGAAATTTCCGATTTCGAACTTGATTTATATATGGTTGAAAACCTGAACGTTTTGGTTGCCAGCGGCGCAAACGCGACCCCAATTGAAGGTGGAATGCATTATTCCCTCGAAAAAGCGCGCGGCTTAGCCTTTTCTTTTTCAAATCAATTTCATCACGAACAAGTTCAACAAGATGGCACCATGCTCAACGCCTATGTTTTCCAATATCAGAAAGACAAAGCCCAAGCCATCCTGGAGATTGCCGGAAAGGCGATGACGCTCTTCACTCAACTTTATGGGCCCTACCAACGCCAGCAGCTAACAATCGTTGCCTGGGATTTTAGCCACAGCATGGAGATGGACGGCATGTTGCTGATGTCCGGAAACGTGATTAATTTTTATGACAACACAGCTGAAAACAATTTAACCATTCTCATCCCCCACGAGCTTTCTCATCAATGGTTTTACAGTCAGGTCGGCAATAATCAAGCGATGGAACCCTGGCTCGATGAAGCCCTCGCCACTTATTCCGAAGCGCTCTATTACGAAAATTATCATCCTGAGCTTTCGCAATGGTGGTGGGATAACCGCGTTTACGCGCATGGGGAAGGCGGCTACGTAAACAACAGCATTTATGACGCGAAGACATACGAAGTCTACCGGAATTCGGTCTATCTGAACGGTGCGGTCTTTTTGCACGAATTGCGCATTGCGATGGGAGATTCAGCCTTTTTCTCAGCCTTAAAAAACTATGTGGCATTGAATGACGGGAAGATTGCCACGAAAGCAGATTTCTTTAACACTTTTCAGTCCGCAAATCCAAGCGCAGACATCAGCTCGGTCTTTAATCGCTATTTCAAAAACTAACGTTGCGAAGGGATATGGCTAAGCGTGTCAGACAAAGTGCTGGCGCGAACGGTTTGGCTGCCCCTGACCAAATAGCCTTCATAAGGCCGGTTGCCTTCAACCGGAATCCAACCGTTCATCACAAAAGGCAAAACGCTTGAAGCCGCCGGAATCCATTGCCCGTTGTATTTTCGGGCGATGTGAACATGGGTTCCGGTCGCCGTTCCGCCTTCGCAAGAGGGTCTTCCAACCGGATCGCCCTGTTTTAACACCGCGCCAACTCTCGCCCGGCCTTCTTCAGCCAGATGCAGATAATAAATCACCCAACCGGTGCGCTCGTCACCGTCGCCGTCCAAATCGAGCAAGACTGTACCGGAATCCGTGCGAACAACCACACCATCCGCCACCGCAACCGCAAATTGCTCGG
>CAYVOY010000085.1:4349-6228 GCA_964453395.1 uncultured Anaerolineaceae bacterium | reverse complement strand
CCTAAAAACAACAAAAAAATCGCGCCCACAAGTAAGGCAGCGATTGTTGCAAACAACGGCATAAGCGCGTCAAAAACCCCAGCGAAGCGGGCTTTCTTTGGTACATATGTTTTCTTTTGAGGTTCACTCATAAGCACAATCTCCTGTTGGAGGGTATGGTCTGGAATTTAAAAACGTTAAAGTCGAAAGATAGATTATTTTACCAGTATTTTTTTCAAGGTGGGGAAAATTGAGCGAAATTGCTATGGCAAAATTTTGGCTTAAATTCACCTGATTTCCTGTTTCCTGATTTCCCGCTCCCGGCTCCCTGCTTCCCGTCCTCAATTTAGTTTACACATCAACCGATGCCCTAAAAATCTGTTCTTATGGTATATCTATATTAAAATGTTTTAAGGCAAGGACTTAATGGCAGAAACTCCGATTCCTGATCAAGAAAAAAAGGCTTCCCCCGGCAATCCGATCCGTAAAATCAGCGATTATCTGGTCAATAATTCACCCGGAATGCGGGTTTTCAAAACGGCTTTGGCAGTTCTCATCTGTCTGATAATCGAATTCTATCGGGGAGGAACTTTACCCCACCACACTTGTATTGCGACAATCGTCTGCATGCAGCCCACCCTCAAATCGACCTTCAAAGCCGCCACCGACCGCACAATCGGGACCGTAATCGCCGGTACTTATGCCTTTTTAATGGCAAGTTTGCTGCTAAGAGTTTTTAATATCCAAACTCATACCATTGTCTTTTACCTTCTCACCGGTCTTTTGGTTTTTCCCCTGATGGCTATCATGATTTATATCAAAAAACCAGCTTCGCTTTCCATTGGTTCAATTGTCTTTTTAGTCATTATGCTCACGACAACCGATGCCAACCCGCTGAACTACGCCTTGGAACGGGTCTTTGCCACGCTTTTGGGCATAGCCGTAGCGGTTTTTGTCAATTGGCTGCCACCCTTAAACAAATCAAATGGCATAAATCAGGAAACCGGCGTCCAGGACCAAACGCCAGGGGCAAAAAGCTAAAAACCTCTTTACAAGAGGCAGTTTCAAAGTTGATGGGCTGTGTTCAGCAGAAAATCGGTAATTAATTCCATTTTCTGCTCCCTGTCTCTATTCTCCCGAGATGGCGCAACGGAAGCCGGTGCCTCTGTCGACTTCGTTCGGATAGGCGTAATTAAAGCGGTAAGCCGAGCGTAAATAACTTGACTCGCTATACCAAGCACCACCCCGGCGGATTCGAAATTCACCGTTCTCCGGGCCTTGTGGGTTATCAGTCTCATCAGGGTCATAAAATGGCCTGTACCAATCGCCAACCCATTCCCAAACGTTTCCTGCCATGTCCATCGCCCCATAAAAACTGGCACCATCCGGATAGAAGCCAACTTCGTTGGTATCGCGCATGTTTGGGTCCACAAAATTTCCAAATGGACGGTTAGGTCGGGCATTTCCCCAGGGATATTCGGTGCCATTCGTCCCTCGGGCAGCTTTTTCCCATTGTGCTTCGGTCGGAAGATCTCCTCCGGCCCATTGGCAATAAGTATTCGCTTGATTCCAATCGACGAAGATCACCGGATAATTATTGTAAATTAGGTTGCCATAATAACTTACTCTCGTGTTCGAGTCGAATTGACTTGGTTCTTTGCAAACACCCTCATTGACACATTTCTGATAGTGTCCGTTGGTAACTTCATATTTATCAATCCAATAGCCATCCAAAAAAATACTGCGGACCGGTTTTTCGTCTTCCTGCCCTGTATTACTGCCCATCTCAAATTCGCCTTCAGGAATGTAGAGCATCTCCGCCCCATCCTTCAGCCGGACTTTGCTTGAACCCATAACCGGCAGGCTCGTTTCTGTCGGGCTTACAATTTCTGTCGGGCTT
>CAYVOY010000085.1:0-4249 GCA_964453395.1 uncultured Anaerolineaceae bacterium | reverse complement strand
GGCTTACAATTTCTGTCGGGCTTTCAGTTTCTGTCGGAATTGCGGTTTCTGTCGGTACCGGACTTTCCGTGACGACAGAAAGGCTGGGCGCATCGGTTGGCGTTGCTATTATCTGGCTAACTCTAGGAGGTGGATTCAAAGGCACCGGTCTTGAAGCACTTCGTCCAAGTTGATAGAAACCGTACATTAATGAAACTAACACCAACGATAGAGCAAGATAGAAAAAGCCGCTTTTCGATTTTGGAATAGAGATGAAGTGGTCTTCGTTCCGCTTTCCGGGAGCTTGAGCCTGCTTTTCTTTCTTAAAATATTGGCTTTTATCGGTGCTTTTTGGGCCGTCATTTACAAAGACTTCTGACCAAAGCATGGACTTTTCCTCAACTGCATTGCTAAGCGGCTTGGTCCGGGCATTTCTTAAGTCAGAAACAAAATCATCGACCTTCTGATAACGATCCTCGGGATCTTTTTTGAGTGCTTTAGTCAGAATCGCTTCCCACTCTGGGGGAACTTGAGGGGGTAACTCGAGTGGTTCAAAGTGTTTGAGCATGATTTCAGGGATACTACCACCGGCGAAAAGCGGTCCTCCGCTAATCATTTCAACCAAAATACAAGCCAGACTATAAATATCTGTTGCCGGGGTAGCCTTATTGGTACGCCAAATTTCCGGCGCCATATAAGATGGTGTGCCACCAATCGCCCCGGTGCTGCTCAACGAAATACTGCCATCATTCTGAATGATTTTCGCCAAACCCAAATCGCTGACATGCGCGACTCCCTTATCATCAAAAAGGATGTTTCCGGGTTTTAGATCGCGATGAACGATATTCAAGCTATGCGCATAAGACAAGCCCTTCCCAATCTCCTCCAGTGTGTCCAAAGCCCGATCAACCGGAAGCGCACCGTTTTTTTCCAAGAGGTCTTTTAGCGATCCACCGGACATATAGCTCATCACAAAATAAGCTCTTCCGTCATTTTCGGCAAATCCGTAGATTTGAACGAGGTTGGGATGGTCCAATTTAGCGGCAATTTGGGCTTCAGTTTTGAATCTCGAAATCAAATCCTGGTCCATCAAGAGCAAAGGATGAAGAACTTTAATTGCAACCATGCGATTAAGAGCCCGGTCGTGAGCTTTATAGACGATGCCATAACCGCCTCGACCTAATTCTTTTATGATTTCGAAGTTTTCGATATTCATACTCGCCGTTCTTATCCTATTGGTAAACTCGTACTCTTATGTAAAAATTAAACAGAGATAATTATACATAAGAATATCACTTAAGGGTATATTCAAGCAATATTAACTGATTTTTTGATTAAGTTTTTTGAATATCTTAAATTAAGGCCGGCATTAACCCTTTTAATCTTTGGTTGATAATTTTTATAGTATACAAACAAGATTTTTCACCGTCGACAGGTCAGAAAACGATTTAAAGCCAGAGCGCCGACCCCAATCACAACAGCTTATTCATTAACAACTCAGCGATTGGACATCTCTTGCTGGTTCTGTGGGGCGATATCGATGTTCACTGTTCCCATCTTCTTCCCTATTTTGTTCAAAAATGGCAGCCAATTGACAAAAAGCGCAACCGCAATCCCAATCAGCGTCCCGACGACTCTCTCGCTGACATATTGAAGGGTGTTGGCTTCATTGCTGCCGCTCGTGCTAAGCATAATTACCAGAAAGACAATCACCGTAATGCTCAAGGAAGTTGGTTTTTTAATGACAATCATCAAGTACATCAATGGAAACGCAAGAGCGCCAATCAAGAGAAAATAGCTCATACTGTGCGGATCCATGCCCCAGGTACTGATCAGCAAATTAACAAACAGATAAGAATAAACACCGGCAATAATCGTGCCGAGGGTGCGATCAAAAGCGGAGTGGAGCGTGGAACGCAATGTCGGTTGCATACAAACAATTGTAGCAATACAAGCGTGATATGGCATACTGCTTCCCCGAAAGTTTTCGACAATCAGACAGAGAAAGATCGCCAAAGCGGTCTTCAACACACGCATTCCGGGTGAATTCTTAATCAAATATTTACCGATTCTATGCATCAAATCTTCTTTTTCGAGACTCTCTTGCTTCATTTTCTACCTCATGTGATTTTCATTATATATAACACAAGCTTGCCGTTTGAGTTAGCACATTGTACTCAACAAAAATCACAGCCGTGAAATCACAATCCTATTTTATGGGCATTAGGATTAATAGCACAGGGGATCAATTTCGAGTTTGCTCTTATACTCCCTGGATAAAATTTTTATCGATGAAAAAGTATGATATACTCTCAAAGCTCTCAGACGAGAGTTTTTATTTGGGTGTTCGTTTTGGACGTTCTGTTTGGTTGAAATTGGGCAGGCTTAGCCGCAAGGCGAGGCTTTTTTAGTAGAAATCGGAATCATCAAGACTTCCCCACGGTAAAAAACAAAATAATTTTTGGATTTGCCCTGCAAGGCTTTAATTTGCCTTGCCTTTTGCAAGTCCGCTAACAGAACTGGAGTTTTGATGACCACATCTTTTGAAGATTTTAACCTGCGCCCTGAACTGATTCAGGCCGTCACAGCAATGGGCTACACCGAGCCAACCCCGATTCAAGCAGGCATTATCCCCCATATGCAAGCCGGGCGCGATGTCACCGGCCAGGCACAAACCGGCACCGGTAAAACCGCTGCCTTCGCGCTGCCAATTTTAAACAATCTTGACCCAAAAGGCCGCTTGCCACAAGCCTTGGTGGTTGCACCAACCCGTGAATTGGCTTTGCAAGTTACCAGCATGATCGAAACGCTTGGGCAATTTATGAATATTCAGGTTTTAACCGTTTATGGCGGAACTTCCTATTCCCACCAGCTCAATCAGCTCAGACGCGGTGTGCAGGTGGTTGTCGGCACCCCCGGCCGAATTATGGATTTGATGAGCCGCGATCGTTTGGATTTATCTGAAGTACGAACCATTGTTTTGGACGAAGCTGACGAAATGCTTTCGATGGGTTTCGTCGAAGATGTTGAGGCGATTTTAGCCAAAACACCCGAAGAGCGCCAAACAACCCTCTTTTCGGCAACTTTCCCCTCACGAATTAGGGAATTAGCACGCAAATATCTGAACGATCCCAAGACAGTTAAGATTGATGCAGGCCAGTTAACTCTTGCGGGCACCGAACAGCGCGTTTATTTCGCCAACGAACATGATAAACTGGCAGTTTTGACCCGCTTATTTGAAATGGAAGAAATCACTTCCGCCCTGATTTTTAGCCGAACCCGCGTTCGCACCGGTGAACTAGTTACCGAATTGAACTTGCGCGGATATCCCTCCGAAGCCCTTTCCGGCGACCTGAGCCAGGATGCCCGAGAGCATACTATGCGCAGGTTTAGAGGCGGACAAGTGAAAGTTTTGGTTGCGACGGACGTTGCCGCTCGTGGTTTGGACGTGGAAGGAATTTCGCATGTTTTCAATTTTGACTTGCCGGAAGATCCGGAAACTTATGTCCACCGCATCGGCCGAACCGGTCGGGCAGGCAGGACCGGAATTGCAATTTCACTCGCCAGACCAGCTGAACGCCGCCAAATCAAGCAGATTGAACGCGTTACGCAGCAGCAAATGACGGAAAGTCAGGTCCCGACAATTGAAGAAATTCAAGGCAAACGCATGGATGCCTTGCTTAACAAAATCGAAATGTGGCTCAAACGCGGACGGTCTAAGGAAGAACGAGCTTTGGTCGAGACCTTGGTTGCAATCGGAACTGATCCGCTTGATATCGCCGCGGCTGCGCTGAAAATTGCCCGCGCTGAAGAACGCCAGCGACCAATCCCTGAAATCAGCCCCATACACGAAAAGGCAATTCGCCCCGAACGCGGCAAACGTGAAGGCCGCTACGATCGCAATGATCGTGATAATAGAGGCGAGCGGAGAGATCGCGGAGCCAAGGGCGAGCGTTCGGAACGCAGTGAGCGTTTTGACCGGAAAGATCGCAAACCAGCCGATGGTCCGCGCAAACCGCGTGCCAGTGTTCGCGGCAAGCAAAGTGATGAAGAAGGCATGATTCGCTTGGAAATGAGCCTGGGCAAAGAAGACGGTTTGAGACCGGGTGATGTGGTCGCCTCGATTGCCAGCATTGCCGGAATCCCCGGCTCGGCAATGGGTCGGATTTATATCCAAAAGAATTACACCAAGGTCGATGTTGAAGAACAGTACCTTGATAAAATCATCTCAGCCAACAACAAATTTATCGTCCGCGGCCAATCCTTTACC
>CAYVOY010000084.1:0-6237 GCA_964453395.1 uncultured Anaerolineaceae bacterium | reverse complement strand
TTCCGGCAAACAAATCGACCAGGTTTTGATTAATCAGGGGCATGTTGAGCGCCTGAGGTGTTTCAAAATCGTAATCACCAAATTCGTCTTTGGGATGGACATCAAGGTCATAGAAATAGTGGTCGATATTGAGGGTAATCAACTTGAAGCCTTTTCTTGCCAGTCGGTCGCCAACTTTGATGGTTGTGGTGGTCTTCCCACTGGAGGATGGACCGGCAATAAAGACAACCCGAACCTCGTCGCCCCGGTCGAGAATCAGGTTTGCAGCGTTTTCGACGTCTTCGCTATAAGCCGCTTCGGCAGCGGTAACAATATCGAGCAATTTGCCGTTTTTAATTTGGGCATTTAACTCTTTGGTGGTATGCACATCGTGGGCAACAGACCAATCCAAGGTTTGCCAAAGTTTGGGCCAGGGGATGTTCCCGGAAGGGGTGCGATCGGCATCGCCGCGCTTGGCACGTTGGCGGGCTCTCTCATTGCGATAGAGGATATAGGCTTTGGCAACCTGAGCCTGTCCGTTTTCAATCAGAACTTTTTCGACAAGGTCTTGAATCGCTTCGATAGAGGGCGACTCTCCCTCTGGGACGGTCTGTTCAAGCAAAGCAACGACCTGCCGGGAGAGCTCCTCGGCGCGCACTTTATCGCGTCCATTTACCGCCACGGTCGCCCGGTAGATGGCGTTTGTAATTCGTTCGGGTGTGAAAGGCACGATGCTTCCATCGCGCTTGATAACATGGGTCAGTTTGGTCATACAAACCTCCTTATAGTATGTGGAATTATACATTGACAGCTGACAAAGAACAAATATCAGTTGGACAATGGACAGGAAACAGGAAACAGGAAACAGGGAACGGGGATCAGGGAGCGGGAAACGGGAGGGTGGGTCGTCAACAAAAAATCGGATTGGGTTGAATGGATTCATTTTTACTAACTTGCCGCTCATAACCCCGACGAGCGGCAAGTTGATAAAAAAATAAAGCAATTTATATCGCGGACAACCCAACTGCTTGCAGTTAACTGAATACAGCATACTGCCCCTAACCCCTAATCCATGTCATTAATCAAAAAACCACTGTCTGGTGAGTAGACAGTGGTTTTTATCAGAAGGAGATGCCGGACTAAATTACAGTCCAGCTGCTATTTATTTATTCAGCGGTTCCCATAATTTGATTGTCAATATCGGTTGCGGCAGCTTTGCCGGCACCCATTGCCAAAATTACGGTTGCGGCACCGGTTACGGCATCGCCACCGGCATAAACCATCGGGCGGGAGGTCAAACCGGTTTCATCGTTGGCGATGATTCCGCCCCATTTTTGGGTTGCAAGACCTTCGGTTGTGGAGGCAATCAACGGGTTAGGTGATGTGCCAATCGACATAATTACACTGTCGACCGCAATTGTTCGAATGTCGCCTTCAATCGGCACTGGTTTCGCACGACCGGATTCGTCTGGTTCGCTCAATTCCATTTGTTGAACGCGAACACCGCTGACCCAGCCTTGCTCATTGCCCAGAATTTCGACCGGGCTGGCGAGCATGTAGAATTCAATGCCTTCTTCTTTGGCATGGTGAGCTTCTTCTGCACGGGCAGGTAATTCTTTTTCGGTACGGCGATAGATGATCATCACTTCAGCGCCCAAACGGCGGGCACAGCGAGCGGCGTCCATTGCGACGTTGCCACCGCCAACCACAGCCACACGGTTTCCGTGTTGAATAGGGGTGTTGCTGTTTTCTTTGTAGGCTTTCATCAGGTTGACACGGGTCAGGAACTCATTGGCAGAGTAGACGCCGTTCAAGTTTTCACCGGGAATGTTCATGAAACGGGGCAGACCGGCACCGGAGCCGATATAAACCGACTCGAAGCCTTCATCTTCCATTAGCTCATCGATTGAAACCGATTTGCCAATGACTGTATTCGTTTCAAACTTGACACCCATTGCTTTCAGGTTGTCAATTTCGCTCTGAACGATTGCTTTCGGAAGACGGAATTCGGGAATACCGTAAACCAAAACACCACCGGCGATATGGAGCGCTTCAAAAACAGTAACCTGATAACCTTTGCGGGCTAAATCGCCGGCACAAGTCAAACCGGAAGGACCGGAACCAACCACAGCCACTTTGTGACCATTGCTCTGAACGGGTTTTGGGGTTTCGGTGACATGAACTCTGTGCCAATCGGCAACAAAACGTTCCAAACGACCAATCGCAACCGCTTCGCCGCGAGCACCGCGAACGCAAACACGTTCACACTGGCTTTCTTGTGGGCAAACACGACCACAGACTGCCGGCAAAGCACTCGATTTGGAAATAATTTGATAGGCTTCTTCAAATTCGCCATCCACGATTTTTTGAATAAAACCGGGAATGTCAATCGCAACCGGACAACCGCCAACACAAGGGCGCCGTTTACAATTCAAACAACGGGTTGCTTCATCAATAGCTTGTTCAGGTGTGTAACCGAGGGCAACTTCACTAAAATTTGTTATGCGGACTTCGGGGTCCTGCACGGGCATTTCGTTTTTAACCTGGGACATATTAGCCATTTTATTTCACTTCCATATTGTAAAGATGACAAGCTTCGTCATAAGCATGACGTTCAAAGGGTTTGTACATAGAACCGCGTGCCATGGCTTCGTCAAAATCAACCAGATGTCCGTCAAATTCGGGACCGTCAACACAGGCAAATTTTGTTTCGCCACCAACAGTCAGGCGACAGCCACCGCACATACCGGTGCCGTCAATCATGATTGGGTTCATGCTGACAACCGTGGGAATGCCATATTCTTTGGTCAGTTTGGCAACAAATTTCATCATCACCAGCGGGCCGATGGCGATAACTTCGTCATATTCTTCGCCGCTGTCAATCAGATCTTTAAGGGCATTGGTAACCAGACCTTTTTCTCCGGCAGAGCCGTCGTCGGTCATCAAGTCCATATGATCGCTGACTGCACGGAATTCATCTGCCATGAAGACAAGATCGGCGGTTCGGAAACCGATGATGCTGTGCACAACGGCTCCCTGCTCATGGAATTTTTTGGCAACCGGATAGGCGATTGCACAACCAACACCGCCACCGACAATGGCAACTTTTTTCTTGCCTTCGGTTACAGTGGCTCGTCCAAGCGGACCGGCAAAGTCGGGTAAGGCGTCGCCGACATTCATATGAGCGAGTTTTTCAGTGGTTGCACCGACGATTTGGAAAATAATCGTAACAGTTCCTGCTTCGCGGTTAAAATCAGCGATGGTCAAAGGCATGCGCTCGCCATCGTCTTCTACACGTAACATAACAAATTGGCCTGGCTCAGCTTTACGGGCTACACGAGGAGCCTCGATTTCCATCTTGACAACCGTTGGGTTCAGGACAACTTTGGATCGAATTGGATACATTCTAAACATCTCCTGTTTCATTTAATGCATTTTTATGCATGCATATGATAGCAGTCTTTGACTAAAAGGGATAATATACTTTTTGGATATTGGTATAGCTTAATCTATATAGCGCTTTAAACAGACGTGTGATGTTATATCGCAATGCGCAAAGCAATAAGCCACTTAAGTGGGCTTTGCTTATGCGATATTTTATATGGCGACTATATGTTTAGCTATATAATTCAAGCCTGTTTAGCCTGGCTTGTGCTGTTTTCAAGAAAGACCATTTGGTTGCGCACTGAAAACAAACAGTCAACAAAGAGTTTGTCGAGCGCAGTTAGTTTGTAACGTGTCGAATATATTAACACATCTTTCATCTGTTGTGTCTGAAATTCACATTTTCTTTGGACAAGTTGATGGTTTTGTAAAACATTTTCGGGTACCGGTGAAGCCCACATGTAGGTTGAGGGGATACGCGTCAGGATTTCAAATTGAGTCGAACGCTCATAGACATAAATGCGCTTGGCTTTTTCGCCCGTTTGGCTCGGGTTGTTGAATTCTTCGGTCATATAGGGCACAGATTTATCACCATGAGAAACTTCAACCTGATCGATTAAATCTTCCTGATTAATCTGGGCTTTTTTTGCCAGGCTGTTGCTTTGAGAGACTAAAAGCAAGTTTTCAAAGCTCCAAACCAGCTGATGTTGAATGCCCTTTTCTTTCATAAAATCCAGGAAATATTGTTCGTCCGCTGCCCGAAAACGGATGATACCAATTCGAAAACGATTGTCGGCAACATTATGAATTGCCTCGACGGAATTGGTTTCTTTAATGCGAATTTCCATTGCTTTGGCGAAATCGAGCTTTGAAACAAATTGCAAAAAGCCTTCGGCAATATAACTGCCACGAGGTATCGAGAGACTAAAATTTTGCGCGTTTTCATCTTCTTCTTGCTGAAGAGAATTCATCAACTCAACCTCTGCTAAAACCCGTTTGGCATGCGCTAAAAATTCCTGCCCTTTTGGAGTGGGGACCACACCACGAGGCAAGCGCTCGAAAATGATGATGTTGAGGCTCGATTCAAGTTCTCGCAAGGCTTTGCTGAGATTTGGCTGCGCCATATAAAGATTTTCGGCAGCCTGAGTGATTGAACCGGCTTTTTCAACTTCAACCGCATAACGCAAATGGAGTAAATTCATGGCTAAATTTCTGTTTCCTCTTCTTCTGCCTCAATCCGTTCCGGTAAATCTTCTAAAAAATCAATAGCGAGGCAAGCATATTGACGTTTTGAATTGAGATTGATTGAAATACTTAATATATAGTTTCTCGTATGGGAGATTTTATCATAAGACCTATTCCAAGACATAATGCGCAGGGTCATGTCGAGGCTAAGTTGAAATTTTTTTCCCGCTTCCTGTTACCTGTTTTCCAAAAGCAAACCCCAAAGATGGACGTGGGTGGGTTCGGTCTCGCCCAGGCTTTCGATTTCAATCTTGATCTTATCAACTTCGTAAATCTGCCCAAAATCAATTGTGATTGGGCGGATTTGTTTCGACGAGCTTACGCTTTCGCTGAAGATCAGGTCGTTTTCTCGTCCGCTTGTCCAAATTCTGACCGTCATCCGGCTTGCCGGGGAACCAAGCATTGCGCTGACTTGTTTGAGTTCGACCGCATCCTGAAAGGTGATTGTGATTTCAAAGGGATTGGCTTCAAGCGTACGGACGGGCAGCGCCTGCTTGCTGTCAAAAATCTGGGCGATATCTCCCATGTCCAGCCTTGAATATGTAACCTGCGCCTTCTGGTCAAAAAGTTCGAGCTCCGCTGTTTCTGGTTTTTTTCTTTCTGCCAGCTCCTCTTCAAAAATTGCCTCTGCTTCGGGAGAATAGTTCAACTTGAGGAAATAGAAACCGGTTTGCCCATCCGGATAGGGAAGCGTGTCCAAAACCTCAATTTGGTCAAACTTTGGGTTTTGGATAAGCAGGGGATACTCCTCCGCGGTAATGATGAAAACCAGATTTGGATCGATTTCTTGATAATACAAGTCATATTCGTCTGTCGTGGCAATTTCCAGCGGCAAGGGGTCGCCAAGGAAGAAGCGCATAATCACATCGCCGTTATTCGCCCATCGCGGACTGAGCTTGAGCTGTGAATCCGGGTTTTCGGCTTTGAAGCTTTCAATTTTTTCGCTCAATTGCTGCCCGCCCCATTGCATCCCATACAAGCCATATTCGCCATACCAGACAGGTCCTTTTGTGATTGCAAACCAAGCCATCCAGAGGCCAAAAGCGCTCAGGCTAAGTGCAAGCAAGGCAGTCGGCAAGCGCTTAATTTTGATTTTGTCCTCGATGAAAAGCAAAGTCTCTTCCAAACCGAGCCAGGTAAGAAGGCTAAAGGGCAAGAGCATCACCAAAAGCCGGGTGATTGCCAAATCTACCAAAGCCGCCCCCATTGGCGCGATGATGAAGGTGATTAAGACCAGGCGATAGGCCGGTTCTTTCCATTTGCGAAGCGCTTTCCACAAGCCAAGCAAAACAAAAGGCAGGAAAATCCAGGGAATATGCCCCAAGCCTTTCATTTGGTGGCGGATTAAATCCGATTCGTTGGGGAAAAACCAATAGAGCGGGTTAAAAGCCTGCAGCCATTTGCCCAAAAAGATACCCAGCTTGTTTATCCAAGGCAGGTTCAAAGTCCAATAGGATCGCAAGAGATTGAGATGAGTGGTCAGCGAGCCCTGATGCGTGATTCGGAAAATAAAATATGGGACGGCGAGCAAAATTAAGAGCAGAAAACCTTTCAAGACTATATTCTTGTCCTCAAAATGATAGCGCCAGTCCACAATCAAAAGCACAAGCCCTGTCGCAACAACCACCA
>CAYVOY010000083.1:0-6251 GCA_964453395.1 uncultured Anaerolineaceae bacterium | reverse complement strand
GATTCAAAAACGGAATCCGGCCTACTGCCAAATTTTGGTGGGTAAATAAAAACAAGTTCTTTGTAGGTCGGGTTGTGCTTTTCAACCCGGCTGAACCCAGACAATAAAATGCCAGATTTGGTACCGAATGAAATTTGTTTCGCTTGACATGTTCCGCCGGATTCAAAAACGGAATCCGGCCTACTGCCAAATTTTGGTGGGTAAATAAAAACAAAGCAACGAAAATTCGTAGGGCGCGGTTGAAAGGGCTTCGAACCTTGAGACTGGCTTACCTTGCGCCCTTTCAACCCGCCTGCATTTAGGGTTCACTCACTTCGTATTGACGAACTACGCGCCCGCCTCTGGAATCCTTGACAATTGCGTTTTTCTCAGCGTTGGCTTAATCTTCTTACCATTCTCAGACCACCACTTGACACTATCCTTAACCGTTTCCTCTAAGGGCCGGGCATGAAAACCCAAAGCCTTCTCCGCCTTTTCACCGTTGATTTTCGAGTTGCTCAACAAAGTATTCAGCGCATAACGGGTTAGACGAGGACGTTTCTTCAGCAAATGATAGAACCATTCAGCCAATGGAGCAACTGCCCGCACTAACCAAATCGGCACGTACATTTCCAGACCTTTAGCTCCGGCAGCATTTTGCACCATTGCACGATAATCCTGGACGCTAACCTGATGACCCGGCAAAAGATAAGCTTGACCAGCCTCACCTTTTTCAATCGCATTAATATGAGCATCAACAACATCGCGCACATCCACAAAATCGTAGGCACCCTTCAGGCTGAAAGTCGGACCCTTCTTCATCCAATAATAAGTCATCTCGCCCATCTCAGAGCGTTTGAAATCATTCGGACCCAGCACACCGGTCGGAGCCAGGACAACAGCGTTTAATCCATTCTTTGCCGCTTCAATCACTAAGTTCGATGCTTGAGCTTTGGTTCGGTCATAACCGTCGCCGCTAACATCAAAGGGTAAGCTTTCATCAATAATAATTTTTGGATCAGGATGCCCATAAGCGTGGACCGAACTGGTGTAAATCAAGCGTTGGACACCATTTTCAACACAAGCTTTGATAACGTTGGCCGTTCCTTCAACATTTACTTTTTGCATCAGCGGATATTGATCCGGCACAATCGCAACCAAAGAGGCGAGATGGAAAACCACCTCAACGCCATCCATCGCGTTTAACAGCGAGGGGTAATCTAAAATATTCGCCTCAACAATCTCAGGCTTAGAGTCCAGCAGAGGGCTTCTGTCTTCACCGGGCAAAATTAATGCCCTCACTTTTCTTCCCCTGTTGATCAGTTCTCTAACCAACACATTTCCAATATGCCCTGCTGCACCAATTACTAAATCCATATTTTTCACAACTTTCTAAAAACCTTGAATAACTCAGGCTTTTTACTTAACAGGAGTATAAGAAATAATGAAGCTTTTCAATAGTGCTAATTGTCATAAAAATAAGCTGATGAATGTAATATTCTGTCACCCCCATTTCTATCGGCTTTTCCGAATTCTGAAACCTCTACCCTGTCACAAATCCTTTTTTACCCATTCCCCGTTCTGATATAATGGTATATATCAATTAAAGAGGTACTTATGAAAATTGCAATCGGTTGTGACCATACCGCTTTAGCCTTGAAAGAAACGATCAAGAATTATCTTGATAGCCGTATGATCCCATATGAAGATTTTGGAACTTTTACTACAGAAAGCGCTGATTACCCCCGAATAGCTGAGCTGGTCAGCAAAGCCATTCAATCGGGGCAATTTGACCGCGGGATTCTCATCTGTGGCACCGGCATCGGAATGTCAATTGCCGCCAACAAATTTCACGGTATCCGGGCTGCTGCTGTCAGCGAACCCTATTCCGCAATTCTTGCCAAACGCCACAACGATGCCAACGTGCTATGTTTTGGCGCC
Organism: uncultured Anaerolineaceae bacterium; assembly: GCA_964453395.1. Classification (GTDB taxonomy): domain Bacteria; phylum Chloroflexota; class Anaerolineae; order Anaerolineales; family Anaerolineaceae; genus Mesolinea. Next base: position 4,331 of record CAYVOY010000083.1, on the reverse strand, counting down.
CGTGTCGTTGCCGGTGGTTTAGCAACCCTGATTACCGAAGGCTGGCTAAACGCTTCCTTCGAAGGCGAACGCCATCAACGGCGGGTAGATATGATCACTCGTATCGAACAACGCAACAACCTCCCTCCGGTCGAGATTCAAACAATCTCGGAGGACGACGAACCGACCATTCTAACGAATTCAGATTAACGATTTCGTTTAGGCAAAGGGCTCGATTTGTTACCACTTCAAAACACTTATATCTAAAGGAATAACTATGCAATACAAAGTTTTTGGTGATGTACTCCCTGGTGTAACCATTCAACTGGATGCAGGGGAGAGTATCTACACCCAATCGGGTGGCATGAGCTGGATGACCGACAATATCCAGATGCAAACAAACGTAAGAGGCGGTTTGGGCAAAGGCCTAGGCAGAATGTTCACCGGAGAATCCCTCTTTATGGCAACCTACACTTCCCAAGCTAATGGTGCTGAGATTACGCTTACTTCAACCATGCCCGGTCAAATCCGACCGCTTCACCTGGATGGCAGCAAGCAATATATCGCACAAAAGTCAGCTTTTCTTTGCGCTCAACATGGCGTTGAACTCTCCACCCACGTCAACAGACTGAAAACCGGTTTGTTTGGTGGAGAAGGCTTTTTAATGCAGCGCTTAAGTGGCGTCGGAATGGTTTTTCTTGAGCTGGATGGTTCAATTGTTGAAATCGAACTGCAAGCCGGACAAAGAATCAAAGTCGACACCGGTAACATCGCCTTTTTTGAGTCCAATGTGAAATATGACGTCGAAACGGTGAAAGGTTTTACCAATATCCTCTTTGGCGGCGAAGGGCTGTTCCTCAGTGTTCTGGAAGGCCCCGGTAAAGTCTGGCTCCAATCGCTCAACGCTGCTTCCTTTGCACAACGGTTAATGAGTTTCACCCCCGGCAAAGGTTAAAAGTAAATAAGAAATAAGAACAATAGTTGTAGGGAGGGGTTTCAACCCCTCCTGCTCGGATGGCTTTCTAACCTATTTGCTTTTTATATGAACAGGTGGCTGGGTTGAAACCCAGCCGTACAACACAAACTTTTCTCGTTGAAAATCGGTTTATTGGCAAAAACGGGATTTCCATGTTCTATCCCAAATTCCGCACCATATACAGCTCCCCTTGCTCAAAACCTCTGCCGGCGTAATATTCACGCGTTCCGACTGCTGAGATAACCGACAATTTTTCATAGCCAAAGGAAGCAGCAATTTCAGCTGCTTTTTCAATCAATTTCGTGCCCAGTCCGCGGTGCTGAACCGAACCGCTGCCATCATCTCCCAGCTCCACCGATTGCCCATAAACATGCACTTCCCGAATAATCGCCGCGTTTTGCAAATCCTCAACCGGAAAATAATGCTCTTTGGAAGGCAAAGACAGCCGCAAGAAACCCAAAATATGGTCATCTTGCATGTTAAAAGACAAGAAATGTTCTTCTGCAAAGCCAGCCTGATAGACAAAATCCTCAAAAATCAGCTCAACGTCATCAAGCTTGCCTTTTCGGATTTCACGACAGCGAATGCATCCGCATTTCGTCCCGCGCTTTTCCATCTCAAGCGCAACATCCTGCCGCAAACTGGTGGTTCGGTTCCCTTCGACAACGTGATTCGAAGGAATATCCCTAATGACGCGGTTAATCCGGCAAAAACGGGGAGTAGTCGGCTTGATATCCGCCAACAAATCAATCAGCTGCTCGGTCGTATAGGCTTTATACTCGCCGCGCTCCCAATATTCAAACAACTCCGCATTGCGCAACAGTTGACATGGGTAAATTTTCAATTCATCCGGATTTAACCCACCCGGCTTCCATAACCTTCCATAATCTTCGCGGTCAGATTCCGGTGTGGCACCTAAGAGATTTGGCATCCAATGCGCCACAACCTTGAAACCGGCTGCCCGAACCAGGCGAATTGCGGCTTCCGCTTCTTCGGCACTGTGCCCGCGCTTGTTCAGTTCCAAAACCCGATCGTCCATACTTTGCACGCCCAGCTGAATTTTGGTAACACCCTGCTTGCGCAGTTCAATCAAATTTTCTGTTGTAATCAAATCGGGGCGCGTTTCAACAACCAGCCCGACATTGCGATGTTGCCCACGGCTGTTAATTTCCTGAACGCTTGCCAAATCGACTTCGCCCTGATCGTCATTCGGATTGCTCTCATTGAGCGCTTCAAAACAACGTCTGATAAACCATTGGCGATAATTTGCCGGATAAAAACTCCAGCTTCCGCCCAAAATCAACAATTCAATTTTGTCGGTTGGATGGCCGACCTCATGCAAAGCTTGCAAACGTGAAGCAACCTGAGTATAGGGGTCAAAAGCATGTTCAACACCCCTTCTGGCACCCGGTTCATCGGAAAGATAGCTTTGCGGCAAGCCTTCCTCAGTCGGACAAAAAATGCAATCGCCCGGGCATGGGAAAGGTTTGGTTAGAACGGTAATTGTCGTCACGCCCGAAAGTGTGCGAATCGGCTTCATGCGGATCTTCGCCAGCAGCCCCGGGTCATTTTCCCATTCCCCCGAAGCAACTTTTTCACGATATGCGGAAACCAGGGCATGTTTTGCCAAAAATCCCCGACCGTTTGGCAAAGGGTTAGCGCGTAAAACCTTTATTGGCTCTTCTCCCGCCTTGATTTCTTCCAAAATTTTAACTGCAAGCGCCATGTCCTCAGCAGAGTAATTCCGCTTTTCGCGCCAAATTTCACGTTCGTCTTTTTTCTTCATGCCTTTGATTTTACATCAAGGGAAAGCGAAATCGCAGATAACAGTTGACAATTTGCAATTTCCGTTTCCCGCTCCCCTATTCCTGCTCACCGTTCCCCGCTTCCTGTTCAGAACTGATAAAATCAAACCATGAACACCGAAACGCTGAACAAACTGCTCAAAATCAATCAGGATTTCTACAACGGCTATGCGAAGTCCTTCTCCTCAAGCCGTTATTCCATTCAGCCCGGTATCAAAAAGCTCTTTCCTCATCTGCTAAGTGCGGAATCGATCCTCGATTTGGGTTGCGGGAACGGAAACCTTGCCAAAGTCCTGGTGCGCGAGGGTTTTAAAGGTCGTTATTTGGGGGTTGATAACAGTCCGTCTTTACTCAATGATGGCTTTGCCGCAATTCCAGAAACGGAGAGAGAGCGCTTCGATTTCCAGCAAGTCGATTTAGCAAAAGATTTCAACTTCCTCACCAACCACGCCCCATTTGACGCAATCGTCAGTTTTGCCGTCATCCATCATTTCCCTGCCGAACCATACCTTGACCGCTTTTTTAGTTTTGCCACCCAAAACCTTCAGCCCGATGGCATCTATGCTTTCTCCTGCTGGCAAGTAAAAAACAGCAGCCGTCACCAAAACCGCATTTTGCCTTGGTCTACGCTGGATATTGATCAGAACGAACTAAGCGAAGACGACTTGCTGCTCGACTGGCGCGCTGATCACAAGCAAGCAGCGCTCTATCGCTATGTCCATCACTATAACGAAGAAGTCTTGAACGAGGTTGGGAACAAGAGCGGATTAACCAAAAGCGATCAATATTATTCGGATGGAAAAGAGGGCGATCTCGCCCTCTATCACGTCTGGAAAAAATAGTAGATGATAAAAAGTTTAGCCTAAAGCCACATCCAGCAACATCATGACTGCAAAACCGACCATCACACCGATTGTCGGAATATCCGAATGACTGCCTTCGGCTGAACGTTTCGCTTCCGGGATTAACTCTTCTGCCACAACATAAATCATCGCACCGGCTGCAAAAGCCAGAGCATAAGGCAGCAAACCTTCCATCATCGAAACAGCCCAAACGCCAACCAAGGCGGCAATCGGTTCAACAATGCCCGAAAGTTGACCCAAGTTGAAAGCTTTCCATTTGTTTATATTTTCTTTACGCAAAGGCATCGAAACCGCCAAGCCCTCCGGGAAGTTTTGAATACCGATACCCAAAGCCAGCGCAATTGCCGAACCAATGCTCTGCCCGCCTTGCGCAGCAACGCCAAAAGCCACACCGACTGCCAAACCTTCGGGAATGTTGTGTAAAGTGATTGCCAAAACCAGCAAAACACTGCGCTGCCAGGAACTCTTTACACCTTCCGGCTGGTCACTTCCGGGATGGAGATGGGGCAAGAGTTTATCAATAGCATACAAAAAACCACCGCCAAGCAAAAAACCTCCAACTGCCGGAACCCATTTTGGCACAGGCCCACCCTCTGCCAATTCAATTGATGGTGCCAACAAAGAGAAGAAACTGGCGGCAATCATCACACCGGAAGCAAAACCCATCATGCCATCCAGAAGTCTCTGGTTGACTTTTTTGCCAAAAAG
>CAYVOY010000082.1:0-6364 GCA_964453395.1 uncultured Anaerolineaceae bacterium | reverse complement strand
CTGTTTTCAACGAGGAAAAGAAATGTTTTCAGGACACTAAATTGAGAAACTCAGGTTTTAAAGGTTTGGAAAGTGTTTATCTTATCCTGCGAATGAACGAGTAAAATCTTACTGATTAGAGTTCTATTATAACTATTATATTATTATAACAAGTATACAACAAATAGTTTTGGCTTTCTGTGAGAACCAAACTGATCAGATTTTTTGTCAGTTTAATTTGTCTTTGACCTTATTCAGTCAATTTCATTTTCCTTAGGATTCGTTTACGACGATGAGTGATTTGTTCAATGGCGATTTTATTGGGCGATGGTTGTCTTTCTGCTTGTTTAATAAGAGAATCGGTATAAAAAAGTGCCTTGGGGAGGTTTTTGGCGAGGTGTTCGTAATAGATGGCGAGTTCCAAACTTGCTTCGGGAGAACCGAGTTCGTGGGCTTGCTGCCAAAGTGGCAGGGCTTGCTCGTAGTTTTTGTGTCGTTTGAAAATTTTTGCTCTGGAGAGTAATGAAAGGAGGAGCTCATCGCCTTCAGTCACTAACAAGCCGTCCGCTGCGTATAGGTTAGCAGCAACTTCTTCTTTGTTGAGACTCTCCATCAGTTTTCCTAGAGAATAGATGTCGGCAGCATGGGCTAAATTGTCAGGGGAAGGGTCTTCGAGAATGGCTGCAAGGGATGTGAAAAGGGCAGAGAGGCTGACGACGTCGATCTCATTATGATAGAAGACTTTGGCAATCTGACTGCCGTCACCGTTGAGTAAATAATCACGATAAAACTCGGGCACTAAATATCCGGGTGCGTCTTCGCCGCTTCGCTGGAATTGCAAAATTTCTTTTTCGATGTTGCCGAGGTTGCATTGCTTTAGTCGCCTCTTCCACACTCGTCGGGATATATGGAGGAGGTCGAAATGAGCCATTTCATCGAATGGGTTGCCAAGGCGGTTTAGGATATAACGGGTGTTGATGATTGGGAGGTCGAAGGATTTGCCGTTGTAACTGACAATCGCCTGCCCGCCATCGACAAATTTGGTCAAGGCTGCTAATTGGGCTTTTTCTTCGGATGGGTTGCGAAGGAAAAATTGTTCGACAACGAATTGGTCTTGAATAAACCTTGCGGCTCCAATCATAAAAGGTATTGTGCCGGTTCCGCCGGAAAGCCCGGTGGTTTCGGTGTCGAGGAAGATGAAATCGCTAATTGAGCTATCGGCAAGCTCTGCCGCTTGTGCCCATTGGGCTAAAACATCGAAGCGGGAAATTGGTTTGAGTGGAACTGTACCGTGGATGTGGTCTTCGGCGTAATTATGGTTTGAGGAAAAAACTGATCCAAAGATTGTCTCGAATTCGTGACCGCTGACGAGGGATTCAACAGGAATTTTTTTGCGGACGGGTTTTGAGAATTCGGTATCTTTCCCTAAGCGGACACCCAATTTTTTGAGTTGTTCGGACAGATCAGACCAATCAGACATTTTTCAAACCTTTTAGCAGGGCAAGGGCTTCTTTTTTGCCACCAAAGCCGGGTTCGCCCACCGGGCCAACACAAGCCGGACAACCCTCATCACAAGGGCAGGATTGAATGAGGTCAACCGCTCGCTCTATCCAGTTGTTTCGCAAATCATAAAGCTTGCGAGAGAGCCCAATCCCGCCTGGGATTTTGTCATAGATTAATATTGCAGGATTGGAATCATTGAGAATCGATTTTGCTTCAGAAAGAAGTGAGACATCTTCGGGGTCACACATAATAAGCAATGGAGCGAGACTGCGGAGGGCATAAGCGGCGGCTGCGAGTCCGCTGCGCACCATAACGTTCACTTCGGCCTTTTTGTGGCAAGCGGAGCATAATGTAACCAGGTTTGAGGGTCGGTTTGCCAAGGATGGGTCCGTAAAAGTGCGGAAGGGTTGGAGGTGGTGGACCTGAAGGTCGGATGAATCGAAGCGTTTTCCGCAGCCTCGACAGGTGTACTGGTCTCGGAGCAATATTTTTTGACGGAGCGTTTGCCAATTGGAACCATAATTGTTCGGGTCGGCTGTCCACATTTTAGCTTCCCGTAATTTTTCAATGTAATGCGGAGAAAAGGAAAGCCAAAAGCCGTTGGTGTGAAGTTTTTGGGGTGGTAAATCACTTTTCCCCAGACCGAGCAGTTCGTTGGTCATCCAACGCTTACGCTGGTAGCTGTTGATGGCAATTTCGAGATCGAGACTACCATAGTTTGCACTGTGATTTTGATAGGGAACTGAATAAAGAAGCTTGTAGTCAATGATAGTCGTATTGATTACCGGAATTGTATAAAATTCGGATTGGCTGGCTTGGAGCAAGCAAACACCTTTTTCAAGGTCGAGGTCGAGGACTTCATAAATTTCGGCGTTATGAAGATAGATAGCTTCTTTGTGGACCATCCAGCGGGCTGCCCAGGCATCGAGTTGCCCGATCAGGCTGGTGTTGCCCTGTTCATCGACAATGTTCAGGCTGACGATATCGGGTGTGGATGAGCGCAATGAAACTTCAGCTGCCGGATAGCGATCGGCCATCCAGTAGAAATTTTCACCTTGATGGGATAAAGTGCCATTTTGCTCAAGAAGGTTTAGGAACGGATTGAGCTCTTCTGCTGTCATCGATCCGAAACCCTCTTCATTAGAAAAGGGCAGTTCGAAGGCAGCACAACCGATATGCTGAAGCAGGATGACGAGATTTTGCGGATCAATCAGGGCTTGTTCGGGGTTGTTCTCTACCAGGTATTCGGGATGACTTGCCAGGTATTGGTCGAGAGCTTCATTTGTAACGATGAGAATGCCGAGAGATGTTTGTTGCTTTCTTCCGGCACGCCCCAGGCGCTGACGAGCGGTCGCAATTGTGCCGGGAAAGCCGACGAGGATAACGGCATCCAGATTGCCAATGTCTATTCCCAACTCGAGGGCAGAGGTTGAGAAAACGGCTTGCAGCCCCCCGTTTTTTAGGCCTTGTTCAATGTCGCGGCGATCGCTTTTCAGGTATCCGCTACGGTATCCCCGGATGGTTTCGCGTTCCGAAAAAGGAAGTTTGTTGCGAAGATAAGTTAGCAACATTTCTACCGTTCGTCGGGTTCTGGCGAAGACGAGCGTTTGGTGTTTGGATTTAATTAACCTTTGAGTGAAATTGACGCCGGCTTCAATGCTGCTTCTGCGAATGCCAAGTTTTTCATCGACAAAAGGTGGGTTATAAATCATGAAATGTGTTTCACCTTTCGGGGAGCCATCGCGGTCAATCAGGTGAATTTTTTGCTCGATTAAGTTTGTCGCCAGCTCTTCTGGATTGCCAATGGTTGCTGACGTTAAAATGAATTGGGGAAAGCTGTTGTAAAAACTGCAAATACGTTTCAGACGACGGATAAGGTTGGCAAAGTGGCTGCCAAAAACACCGCGGTAAATGTGGGCTTCGTCAATGACAATATAACGCAAGTGAGAGAAAAAACGTGCCCATGCGGTGTGATGAGGCAAAATGCCCTGATGGAGCATATCGGGGTTTGTCATTAGAATTGTCGCGGTTTTGCGTATAGCCCCACGTTGAGAGCTGGCTGTGTCGCCGTCGTATACGACCGGTTTAATCGTTTCGCTCGCTAATAATTGAGTATAGGAATTGAAGCTGTTCAGCTGATCGTTCGTGAGTGCTTTGGTTGGAAAAAGCAAAAGGGCTGTGCTTCCTGCTTCATTTATTTGACTATTTAAAATTGGGATGCTGTAGCAAAGGCTTTTTCCACTGGAGGTGCCGGTAGAGATGACGACATTTTCACCCTCATCTAAAAAACGAATTGCTTCAGCCTGGTGGGTATAAAGAGAATGAATGCCCAAGCGTTTAAGGGCTTCCTGAAGACTTAAGTTAATAGAACTCGGAAAGGGCTCATAAAGAGCTTCCCGAGCTGGGGTTAGCTGATGATAAGGAAGGTTATCGGCAAAGGTTTTGTCCTTTAGCCAGTCCTGGAGGGTTTGGTCGATATCCATTTTTAATAAATCTATTATTGCTTATTTTTCTTTTGGGCATTGCGAACCATTAAATCCATAATGCCGTAAACCCAATTACCCAAACGAGTGCCGACAAAATACATTAATTTTGATTCAAAATTTGGCAAGAGGCTGGCTTTGCCTTTGGCGGCATCTTTCAAGGCTCTTTCTGCTAGTGCGTCGGGATTAATCGGTTTAGACGTGCCGGATATGGCTTTGGTCTCAGCCGGTTTATATTGGTCTTCCCAGGCAAGCTGGGGTGTGTCGGTATCCGGAGGATAAAGGACGGAAACTTTGATGCCTTTAGGTTTAAGCTCTGTCCGAAGGCAATCGCTAAAGCCTTTGACGGCAAATTTGGCTCCGCTATAAGCCGTGTAGCCAAAGACACCGATAACACCGGCGATAGAAGAGACGTTGATAATATGACCGGAACCGCGTTTAATCATTCCGGGGAGGAGCAGTTTGACCATGTTTACCGTGCCGTGATAGTCGACATCCATCGTCCATTTGTAGACTTCGAGGGGGATTTCTTCAACATAACCGGGGCGGGCAACCCCAGCTGAGTTAATCAAGATATCCGGTGTGCCAAATTCGGCGCAATGTTCTACCAGGATCCGGGAAAGTTCTTCAGGTTTGGTTACATCGGCAATCAGTGTGTGAATTTCGGCATCCGGACACAAACTTAGAATTTCAGATTTGGCTTTTGCCAATTTTCCTTCGTCTCTGGCTAAGAGAGTTGGAATTGCCCCGATTTTTGCCAATGCTTTAGCAAAGGCAAATCCGATCCCGCTGGATCCACCGGTGATGAGGACGGACTTGCCTTTGAAATAGGTTTCAGTTTTCATAAACTGGCATACTTAAAGCTTCTTATTTTTGATAAGTTTTCCTTATGGCAGGAATCAAATATTCTTCAAAAGCTCGTTTTTGGTCATAATCCGGTTGCCAATCCCAATCGGATCTGGCGGACGAATCGTCAATATCCTCAGGCCAAGTGTCGACAATTCCCTGGCGATTAACATCAGGGGAAAAGTTGATTTTTGCATCCGGGAAAGCATTCAGGGCGATATCGTAAATTTCCTTAGCGGTGGGATTGAAGCTGGTTACGTTATAAACGTCTTGAGTCAGTCTGGACTGGTCTGCAGCTTCGAGCAGAATCAAAGATTTAACTGCATCGGGCATAACCATGAAGGGCAGTGTTGCATCAGGACGGACGAAACAATCATATTCAACGCCTTTGGCAGCGGCATGGAGCATTTCGGGTCCATAATCACTGGTGCCACCGGTCGGCATTGTTTCCGCACTAATCAAGCCGGGGAAGCGAATGGCACGAAAGTCAACGGATTTGTCAGGATCAAATTCGCTAGAGAGGCGACGATAGGCTTTGCTGTAATAGCGACCCAGAGTTTCACAATAGAGCTTATTTGCGCCGTACATGGTAAGCGGTTGGTTATATTCGCCTTCGCAAACTTTGCCGGCTTTGCTTTTTTCTTCAATTGAAGGTAAGCCATAAACCGCGATTGAGCTTGGGTAGATCAGTTTCACTGCCTGGCCCTGCCATTTGGATTGTTCAACCGCCAGACGGAGCATATTCATCGTGCCTTCGACGTTGATTCGATGAGCCAATTCGGGGTTGAGTTCTGCTTTGGTTGAAAGAATGGACGCCAGATGATAAATTGTCCTGATTTTGTACTCTGAAATTAGGCGTCCGACGAGCATTTGATCTAAAATATCACCGATAAAATGGCAGAAAACTTTAGGGCGCAAGGCTTCATCTAAAGGCGCAAGGTCCAGAGCAACAATTTTATAATCCTTTGCGTGGAGGTAATTAATGAGTCCGTGACCAATTTCTCCATTTGCACCGGTGATCAAAACAACTTCTTCTTGCATAGTAAATTATCTCTCCTGTGAACTTATAAATTCGTATTTGATTGGAAAACTAATGTATTCACGGCGAATGTCCTTAGAAGTTACTGGTGAGACTTTTAGGACAATTACCGTCATATCATCGCGGGGCCTGCCACCATCAAAGGCGATAGCTTGTTTGAGCAGTGTGTCAGCTACTTTTTGGACGTTAGGTTCTTCATCATCATCGTAAATAGAGTCGATAGCTGTGGTGAGGTCGATGGGGTTATCAGTATGACCTCCGGCTGATTGAACCCCTTGCGAAATCAAAATAAAGGTTTCTTCCGGTTTAAATTCAAACTGATAGACAACCGAATCGAAAGGATCTGATTCAAGACTTGCGTCGAGGGGTAAAAAGCGGCTTTTTCCGCTTTCATATACCAAAACTGGGATGGAATTGTTTTTGGTGATGACGATAGTGCCGGATTGGAGGTCGCAGGAAATGATCGAAATACTGACAAGTGCCTTCTCGATATGTTCATTCTTGATTCGGTTTA
>CAYVOY010000081.1:0-6418 GCA_964453395.1 uncultured Anaerolineaceae bacterium | reverse complement strand
AGAGCCACTCCGACTGTTGAGTCAATTCCCACGCTTGAACCCACGCCTGTTCCTGAAAGGATGCAGCTTTATTATGGTGAGGGTATGCAAATTACGCTTCCCCGTTCCTACATTTCTGAAGATGTCAAAACTTCCTTGCCTTCGATTATCGAAACAGTTACCAATCTGATTGGTTCTTCTGAAGGTTTTGCCGGAGATTTGATTAGGGATTTGGAAGGAAATGTTGCTTGGTATGGTTATGACGGCGAAAGTCCGGCGGTTTATCCTACGCGTTTTATTTCGATTAAAAACAAATCCTTGTCCGCCATCCCGATGGGACTCGTAACCGTGGGTTTGGAAACGGTTTTGAAGAATAATGAAACCGAGGTTAGTCGGGATGATTTGACTCTGGGCGGACGAAGTGTAATTCGTTTCACCTATTCAAAAGGCGGCAACGCCTGGGCTGCTTATTTGTTCAAGGAAGAGGGGCGGCTTTGGATTAATGTCTTTATCACCACCCCGGCAAATATGGCGGCTCTACTCAGTGAGTATGACCAAAGCATCAGCACAATCAGCATTGACCCGATTGTGGAATAGCAGGTTCTTTTGAAAAAAATTGCCATCATCCAAGCCCGGTTAAGCTCCAGCCGTTTGCCGGGAAAGGTCCTTCGCGATATCGCCGGAGAACCGATGTTGGCACGCGTTTTGGCGAGAGTGGGGCGGGCAAAGCTAATCGATCAAATTGTGGTCGCAACCACAAGCGATGAAGCGGACGATCCAATCTCAGACTATTGTCAGGAAAGGGGCATCGATTGTTTTCGCGGCGACCCTTATGACGTTTTAGACCGCTTTTATCACTGTGCGAAACAATTTGAGGCTGATCTGATTGTGCGTATCACCGCTGATTGTCCGATGATTGCGCCGGAAGAAATTGACCGGGTGATAAAAACCTTTTTGGCTAGTGGAGCAGACTTTGCCACAAACCGTCTGCCTCCGCCTTTTGAGCGAACTTCGCCAATCGGAATGGACACCGAAGTGTGCTCTTTTGCAGCGCTTGAACGTGCCTGGAAAGAGGCTGACCAAACCTATCAACGCGAGCATGTTATGCCCTATCTATATGATACAGAAGGACGTTTCAAAGTTGTGCTTGTTAATAATGAGCCCAGTTTGGGCAAGCTGCGCTTCACGGTTGATACGGCTGAAGACTTGCAATTAGCCAATGAAATCTATCAGGCTTTTAATGGGCGGGATGATTTTACGCTTGAGGAGCTTTTGGCAGAAAACGCAAAGCATCCCGAATGGCAGGCTGAAGTTGCTCAAATTAAACACAAAAATCTCTATGAAATTGACCAGAGAGCTAAGATGAACGATAAAAATGAAGTCAGGCAGGATTTGCTTTGTCCGTTATGTGGCAGCAAGAACTTCCGCAGTTTTGAGAAAGTGGAATCTTTTGGCTTCCCGATTGAATATCTGATTTGTGAGGACTGCGGTTTTGTTTTTCAAAACACACAAAAAAGTCAGGCGGCTGATCCGGATTTTTACCAACAAACTTACCGAAAAATTTATCAGCAAACAGAAGAGCCAACCAGCAAAGACCTCTATCAACAAAGTCAGCGCGCTTTGGTTCAGGCTGCCTGGTTGAAATCATTGGGATATGCTACGTTTGAGCGAATTCTCGATATTGGCGCGTCATCCGGCATGCTTTTGGAGACTTTTGCCAAAGAATTCCGGGCTGAAGTTGTTGGGGTTGAACCTGGCGATGCCTATCGCAGACTGGCTGAGAATAAAGGCTTGCGGATGTTCAATTCGATTGATTCTCTGATCGAAAGCGGAACGGAAAGCTTTGATCTGATTTCTCTAATGCATGTTTTGGAACATCTGGAAAAACCTATTGAGGTTTTGAAGCAAATTCGCGAAAAATTATTGAAAGAAGACGGGCGCTTAATTATTGAAGTGCCGAATTTCTACGCCCATGATTCCTATGAATTAGCGCATCTTACATGTTTCACTGAGCGAAGTTTGGCAGAAATGCTCAAGCAAGCCGGTTTTGAAATATTGTCATCTCGTAAGCACGGAATGCCACGTTCGAAAATCTTGCCGCTTTACCTGACGATTCTCGTCAAACCGACGAGCAAGATTGAAAAGCATGCTGTAAAAGCCGAGAAAAACGTTCGCTGCAAACGCAACTATGGTATGTTGAAGCGCAAAATCCAAACCAAGTTAAATCCGGGCGATGCCTGGTTGCCGGTGGAGGCTAAATGAGCACTCCCTTTTTGACCCTCTTTACCGCTCCAAAACCCTTTGTTGACCCGCACACGCGTCTTATTCAGGAAAATGCCTTTGCGTCCTGGCGGGCGCTGGGCGAAGAGGTGGCAGTGGTTGTGGTTGGGAACGAGGAAGGGATTGCCGAAGCGACCCGAAAATATGGCTTTATCCACCAGCCAAATGTCAAAACAAATCGATTGGGCACACCGCTGATTAGCTCAATTTTTGAACTGGGGAGAAATGAAAACGAGAGCCCATTTTTGGCTTATGTGAATGCTGACATTATCCTCTTCCCTGAACTAATTCAGCAGATTAAAAACGTGGCAGAACAAGCAGAACAATTTCTGATGATTGGCCAGCGTTGGGATTTGGAAGTTTTGGAAGCCTTGAGCTTTTCGGGCGATTGGGTTCCAATGCTAAAAGAGAGGATGCACCGGGACGGAGGCTTGCATACGCGTACCGGCAGCGATTATTTCATCTATCCGCGTGCCTGTTTCAAAGACATACCAGATTTCACGGTCGGCAGAGCCGGTTGGGATAACTGGATGATCTACCAAGCGCGAAGGCAGGGGTGGTTGACGCTTGATTGCAGTGCGGATGTAGAGATTATTCATCAGAATCATGACTACCGACACCTTCCGGGAGGGCAGGCGCACTATCGTTTGCCTGAAACCGGCGAAAACATCCGTTTGGCTGGGGGGCGGCGCACAATTTTCTTGTTGGACGACGCTTCGCATCGCCTTGTGGACGGAAAAGTCGAAAAAATGCCAATGACCTGGAAGCGATTTTGGCGCGAGCTCGAAAATCGCCCCTTGCTTCAGGGTAATTATGAGTTAACGCAAAAACTTTTCACGCTCTTTCATCCCAAAAAAGCGAAAAATGAAAAATTCCGTGATGCGGAAATGGCAGTAAATATGGCTCAAGCTGAGATGGAGGCGAAGTAATGGCACGTTTAGGCACGAATCCATCGCGTGGCAAAAAGCTCGATTTTCAACCGGCAAGAGTTACCGTGGCTGTTTTGGTTTATGCTCCAAATCAGGACGGCTATTTTCAGCATCGTTTGGACGTAACCCGCCTGACACTGGAGAGCATCCTCAAAAACACTGAAAAGCCCTTTGAATTACTGGTCTTTGACAACGGTTCATGTCCGGAAATGCGGGATTTTTTGAGCGAACTAAGCCGTCAAGGCAAAATAGATACGCTTGTTCTTTCGGAGCAGAATATCGGAAAGCTGAATGCCTTATGGCGGATTGCCAATTTGGCGCAAGGCGAAATCATTGCTTATACTGACGATGATGTTTATCACAAAGCCGGTTGGTTGCCTCAGCATCTTGAAATTTTGGATACTTACCCCAATGTCGGTGCTGTTACCGGATTTTACATTAAACAACGGGTTGTTATGAGCTCGGACAGCACGCTTAAATGGGTCACCGAGTACGAAAAGCAAGAGCCCAGCCTGGTGCAACGAGGAAATTTGATTCCCAGAAAATGGGAAGAAGAATATATGGACAATTCCGGACGCTCCGAAGAGCGTTACCAAAGCGAAATTGCAGGTGTTGAAGACATTGTTGTAACTTACAAAGGCGTCAAAGCCTGGGTTTCGGCTCATCATTTTCAGGTGCTCACCCCCAAAAAAGTCTTGCTCGAAGTGCTTGCTGAGATGCTTGATTATGGCTGGAGCGATTTGATGATGGGGCGGATGGTTGAAATGGACGACCGCATGGACGCCAAAGGCTATTTGCGATTGACAACTTACAATCAAAGCATGCGCTTGCTTGGTAATGCGCTTGACGATGAGGTGGTTGCAATGGCGGCGGCGGACGGCATTAGTGCAGAATCAGCCTTACCGGCAAGTGAAGATAACAAAGCCGGGGGCTTTTGGTCAATTAGTTTAGTTCGAAAAGTGGCGCAGCGTATCCTTAACTGGCTTTATAAGGGGCTGCACGGAAACAGGAGAAATGAATGAAATTTCTAATCGCTGGTTTAGGTTCAATTGGACGCAGGCATTTTCGCAATTTGAAAGCACTGGGTCAAAATGAGATTATGCTCTATCGTACCCATCAGGCAAGCCTTCCGGATACAGACCTGGATGGCTATCCCACTTTCACCAGTCTCGAAGAGGCTTTGGCAGAAAAGCCGGATGGCGTCATCATTGCCAACCCAACCGCCAAACATTTGGAAGTTGCTCTGCCTGCCGCAGAAGCCGGAGCGGCTTTGTTAATTGAAAAACCGGTTTCGACGAGCTTGTTGGGCATCCGGGAAGTACAAAACGCTTTGGCAGCAAGCGGAAAGCCGGCGATGGTTGGTTATCACTTCCGCTACCACCCGGTTTTGCGCCAAATAAAAGAAATAATCGTTTCCGAAAAACTCGGCAAGCCGCTTAAAGCGCACGCCCATTGGGGTGAATTTCTGCCCGGATGGCATCCCTGGGAGGATTACCGCTTCTCTTATGCCGCGCGTGCCGATTTGGGTGGTGGTGTTTTGAGCACGCTTTCTCATCCCATTGATTATTTGCGCTGGTTGATGGGTGAGGTTAAATCGCTTTCGGCGAGTCTTTCAAACATCAGCCCATTGGAATTGGATGTGGAAGATAACGTTGAAATGATTCTCAATTTCCATTCCGGGTCTTTGGGCACTGTCCATTTGGATTATTACCAACAACCGGCTTCTCATACGCTCGAGATTGCTTTTGAAAAGGGGCGGATTCGTTGGGATAACGAAAGTGGTGCTGCGATTCTTGATAATGCGGAGCTTGAATATTGCGAAAGGCTTGAACCTCCCGAAGGTTTTCAGCGCAACGATATGTTCTTGGCTGAAATGGAAGCTTTTGTTCGGCTTTGTGCCGGAGAGCAATTTGAGCATTGCACGCTGGCCGATGGCAAACGTGTTCAAAAAATTATTGACACCGCCTGCCAGAGTTCGGCGCAAAGTTGTTGTTCTGTCCACCTGCCTTCATAAGGCTTTGCTGGTGGTAAAATGCAAGCGATTGACGAGCATAAAATGAAAGAAACAATACTTAATAAATTCGACATGACGGGCAAAACTGCTCTGATAACCGGCGCTGGCGGCTTATTGGGGAAGCAATTTGCGCTTACGCTTGGGCAAGCCGGTGCCAATCTGGTTTTGGCTGATCTTAACCTTGACCTGGCAAGGGCAAATGCAAACGAGCTTCAAAAGGAAGGCTATCAGGCGCTTGCGGTCCGGGTGGATGTGACCAATCCCGATTCCTGCCAAGAGATGGTCGAAGTAGCGCAGAAAAACTTTGGCGGTCTTGACGTTCTGATTAACAGTGCCGCACTTGACCCAAAATTTGATGCTACCAACCTAAGCAAGCAGGGCGCAAATGCTTTTGAAGAATATTCGCTCGATGCCTGGCGCCAGGCTCTGGACGTCAACTTGACCGGCACCTTTCTCGCTTCGCAAGCCTCAGCCAAGGCGATGTTGCAGCAAGGGCGGGGTGTGATTATCAACATTTGCTCAACTTATGGTTTGGTTGGTCCTGATCAAAGGCTTTATGAAAGGCCTGATGGGAGCAAGTCTTTCAAACCAGTTTATTATTCGGTAACCAAAGCCGGAATCTTAGGCTTCACCCGTTATCTGGCGGCTTATTATGCCGGGAAAAATATTCGGGTAAATGCCTTAACTCCCGGCGGTGTTTACAATGATCATGACGGAGTTTTTACGCAACAATACAGTGCCAGAACCATTTTGGGACGAATGGCAAATCTTGACGAAATGAGCGGCGCAATGCTCTTTTTGTGCAGCGACGCCAGCAGCTATATGACCGGCAGCAATTTGGTGGTCGACGGAGGCTGGACGGCATGGTAAAAGCCCCTGAAGTTTTGGCTATTATCCCTGCCAGAGGCGGTTCGAAGGGCGTTCCGCGCAAAAACATCCGCGATTTCGCCGGAGCACCGTTGATTGCGTATAGCATCGTTGCTGCTTTACAGGCGGAGTTGGTCAGCCGTGTCATTGTTTCAACCGATGATGAAGAAATTGCTGCCATCTCACGGGAATGGGGTGCCGAAACACCTTTTATGCGGCCTGCCGAATTAGCCCAAGACCAAACAACTGATTTTCCGGTCTTTGAACATGCTTTGACCTGGCTTAAAGAAAACGAAGGATATCAAGCCGATATCATTATTCAGCTCCGCCCAACTTCTCCGGTCAGACC
>CAYVOY010000080.1:0-6445 GCA_964453395.1 uncultured Anaerolineaceae bacterium | reverse complement strand
ATCGACGGATCGCGCCTTTCGGGTGCAAAGATTATTCGCTTCAAGCATGCCGATGTGGATGATTTTGAACAGAAAGCCCGCGAAGCACAGGGGACTTATCGCCGCGCGCTGATGATTACAGACGGCGTTTTCTCGATGGATGGCGATTATGCTCCACTTGATAAGCTGGTTGAAGTCTCTAAAAAGTATGACATTATGACCATGGTCGACGATGCTCACGGCGAAGGTGTTTTAGGCGACGGCGGACGTGGAATTGTGGATCATTTCAAACTGCACGGACAGGTTGACGTTGAAGTCGGCACCTTTAGCAAGGCATTTGGCGTGGTTGGCGGTGTGGTTGCCGGAAATGCAAAGATTATCGAATGGCTGCGCCAGCGCGGGCGCCCCTTCCTCTTCTCTTCCGCGGTTACTGTTCCCGATACCGCTGCTTGTTTGGCTTCGATTGATTTGTTGGAAGAATCCACCGAATTGGTTGACCGCCTCTGGGCAAATGCGCGCTTCTTCCAGCAAGAAATGCGCAATCTCGGTTTTGATACCGGTGCAACCCAAACCCCAATCACTCCGGTTATGCTCGGTGATGTCCAGTTAGCCCGCGAATTTAGCCGCAAGCTCCTGGATGAAGGAATTTTCGCCGGTGCTTTGGGCTTCCCGACTGTGCCAAAAGGCAAAGCTCGCATTCGCGTGATGATTTCTGCCGCCCACAGCCAGAGCCATTTGGAAGAAGCACTGGATGCCTTTGAACGGGTTGGCAAAGTGCTTGGGAAAGGTGCCTAAATATTTTTTTGGATGATTGCCCAAACTCCTCCCTCGGTTTTTTCGAGGGAGGAGTTTTTTATTCTTTCATCAACGCTGATGTATAATTGCGCCTTAGCGATTTAAGGCAAAGATGATTATTAAGTAGCGCCTGCTTTTACAATTTTGCTTAACGAGGATTTTGCATGCAGCTTTCTGAACGAAACAAAGCTATTTTTCAAGCCCTATTCGTGACCATGCTTTGGTCAAGTTCCTGGGTATTGATTAAAACAACTATAGACGAAATCCCACCGTTGACTTTCGCCGGTTTACGGTATTCAATTGCCTTCCTTGCTCTCTTACCCGGCCTTCTCAAACGAAAAGAGGCAATCAAAAATCTGAGCAAAAAGCAATGGCTTGCCTTGTTGCTCTTGGGTGTAGTCAATTATGCCATCAACCAAGGTGGGCAATTTTTGGCTCTGGCTCATCTCGAAGCGACGACGCTTAGCCTGATTCTCAACTTTTCTGCGCCAATGGTCGCGATTTTTGGCATGCTTTTCTTACACGAAGCCATTACGCGCCGCCAGTGGTTTGGGATTGCCGTGTTCTTGCTCGGCGTCGGACTTTACTTTATCCCCCAGACTTCCGGTGGAAAAATCAATGTTCTTGGCATGTTCTTTGCCTTGATAACCCTCCTCTCAACCTCATTTGCATCCGTTCAAGCCAGGAGCATCAACCGCGAGAAAAATTTGGACCCCTTTATCATTACCGGTATCAGCATGGGGGTCGGCGCAATTCTGCTTTTGGGTAGTGGCCTGACTTTTCAGGGCTTGCCGACAATTTCCGCGCGTTCCTGGGGAGTCTTACTCTTTTTGGGGCTTTCAAATTCCGCTTTTGCATTTTTGCTTTGGAACCATACTTTGCGCGTTTTGACCGCAATGGAATCAAACATCATCAATAATACAATGCTGATCCAAATCGCGGTCCTCGCCTGGATCTTTCTTGGGGAAAAACAGAACTGGCTGGGCATTGTAGGCTTGGTTTTGGCAGGAATAGGCACATTTTTGGTTAGCATTAAACCAAAGCCAAAGAAGGCACGGGTTGATTCATAAGGCCGAATTTAGGCACCTAACATCTTTATCGGCAAAGCAATTATGTTTTTTTTCATAATAAAGCTTGTTGATTTATAATCATTAAAATTCTAAATTTGAACAGAGGTAACTATGCTCAAAGTCAAAACCGTTTATACAGCCGAGGGCGCGACGCTCGAAACCGATCGGGCAAAGCTCAGCCTAGGCTCGCAGGAAGGCGAATTCTACCCATACGACTTGCTTTTGGGAGCGCTGAGCGCCTGTTTTCGTGCCACGCTCTATGACATTTTAGCCAAAAGGAAAGAGGTTTTCCCTGAGATGGAAATTATCGTCAGCGGAAACAAGCGCAAAGAAGTGCCGACAACGCTCGAATGGGTCAAGATGGATATCAGCGTCAGTGGTGTCGAAAATCGGGAACAATTTTTGCGTAATGTCGACCTTGCGGCAAAATATTGCTCAATTCACGAAACGCTCAGCAAGGTTGCGCAGATGAGCCATGAGGTACATTTCCGCTAATCAGGCATCCAAAATTATCAATGTTTAGGACGGTTTGAGGATTTCCTTTTCAATCAAAGGCAAGCTTTCCATCAATTCCTTCGCCTCAGCTTTGATTTCCGGGCTGGCACTTGGGGAGTGTTGGATTAGCTTAATGAGTTCAAAAGCCTTTTTTAGCGTATCTTTCACCTGAGCATTATAGCTAAAAGCTTCCCAACCGACTGAATCGGGCCGCGGAATTGTGCGCGCCTCTTCAATTAGTTTGCGGGCTTTGCGAATGCGTTCTTCGGGACTAAGCAACTTTGCCATGCCTCAATTATAGCATGGACACTTTGCCATCACAGCCCTCGGAAAAAGATTGATTAATCGAATGGTTTCGCCATCCTCTCCTTCCGACGGTTATAATAGACTAATCAAAAGCAGAAGGACGGCGTATGGATAAATTCATTGTAATTGCAGGGAATATTGGAGCGGGGAAGACAACCTTGGTTCAAATTTTGAGCGAACGGCTTGGTTTTACGCCATTCTATGAGCCCCACGAAGAAAACCCATATCTGGCAGATTTCTACGATGACATGGAAAGTTGGTCTTACCAATCTCAGGTCTATTTTTTGACTCGCCGTCTCAAAATTCACCAAAACTTATCGCAAGCGCAAGGTTCGGTTGTCCAAGACCGCAGTGTTTATGAAGATGCCGAAATTTTTGCCCGCAATCTCTTTTTGCAGGGCGATTTGAGCCAGCGCGATTACAACGTTTATCAGGATCTCTATCACGTCCTCTCATCCCTCTTGCCCCCTCCGACTCTAATGGTCTATCTGAGAGCTTCGGTTGAAACGCTTACTCAGCGGATTGCCAAACGTGGGCGCGAATATGAGGCTGGCATCTCTCCGGAATATCTCAAGCGCCTCAACAATCTCTATGAAGACTGGATGGATGCTTTTGACCAATGCCCGCTCTTGGTCATCAATAGCGACGATCTGGATTTTGTGGAGAAACCGGAACATGTGGATAAGGTTGTCGGCTGGATTCAAGAAAAAATGACCGGCCGCACTGTTGTTAGTTTGTGATTCGTTTTCAACCATAAAAAGAGAGTTCAATGCAATAGACTGAACTCTCTTTTATATTAAAAGCGCAGGTCTAATTCAACAAATAAGCCAGCAGCCAATTGGTCGTGTCGTTCAGGGCATCGGTATGGGTACGTTCGTAATGATGAGAGCTATCCACACCCGGACCAATCAAGGCAACGGCTGCGTCTCCGCCGGCCCGCCAATAGGCTGTGCCGTCTGAGCTGTAATTAACATAGATGTCGACAATTGCAGGAATCTGATAAGCCTCCGCCAAATCGCGCAGTTTGTTGGAAAGCCCGTGGTGATAGGGGCCACCGCCATCTTTGACGCAAATTGTGCTGTGATATTCATCCGAAGCTTGCCCGTCGCCAATCGCCGCCATATCCATCGCAACCAATTCCTCTAAGCTTTCGGGCAAGTCACTGCTTCCGCCATGCCCAACCTCTTCATAATTCGTAATCAAAAAGACGGTGTCAACCGCGGGTTTCAAATTGGCATCGTGCAGGGCTTTGATAGCAGCCACAATGTTGGCCACACAAGCTTTATCGTCCAAATGGCGGGATTTCACGAAGCCGTTGACAAGCTCAACCCGGGAATCAAAGGAGACAAAATCGCCAACTTGAATTCCGAGCTTTTTGGTCTCTTCAGCATTGCGAACTTTTTCGTCTATTCGCACTTCCATGCTGTGATTATCGCGTTTTCCATCGCGAACTCCGCTATAAACATGGACGGAAGCTTCGTGTGGCAAGAGTGTCCCGCGAAAAGTACCGGATTTTTGGCTGTGGATCAGACAGTTTTCGCCTTCAATGCTGCCCCAGGCATAACCACCTACCGGAGAAAGTTCCAAACGACCCGATGGTTTGATTTGACGAACCATTGCACCGAGTGTATCCACATGGGCTGTCAGACCGCGCTTTGCACCTTCGCTCTGGCTGTTCGCAGCCGGGAGGGTCAAAAGTAAGGCGCCTTTTTTGGTGTGTTCAATTTTCACTTCCGGATATTTCCGGATTTCTTGCTCAACCAGTTCAATTGCCTTGTGGGCAAAGCCGGTTGGGCTGGGTGTGGCAAGCAATTTTGCCAAAAAGTCGACCATATAGTCACTGTCAATTTGGGGAAGAGTTGGTTTTGTCATCTTTATGCTAATAGCTCCTGATTGTTATCGAAACTTGCCAGTTTTTCTCGCCATTCTTGCGAAACCGGCACGGATTTTTGTTCTTCTTGACTAAAGGATACCATCACAACCTCGCCTCGTGCGAAAACCTGACCGCTCTGGCTGTTTTCGACCTGAAAACGGAAGGTAATACTCTTTCCGCCTATCCTTCCGGTCTTGACGCCCACACGAACCGAGTCTCCGAACAAAATAGAGGACACGAAGTCAATTTTGACCGAGGCAACCACCATTCCGAAGCCCTGACGAATTTTGCCATCCCAAATTCCGGCAGCCTGATAGTAGCCGATTCTGGCGTTTTCAACGTATTGCATGATGGTAACGTTGTTGACGTGTTGCAGCGTGTCGAGGTCAGCATAGCGCACCTCAATCTCTTGATAATAAGGGAAGTCTTGAGGATAGGTAGGCATGATTGTTGTCATAGTTTCTCCTGTCGTCTTATTATACGAGCGCTTCGATGGAATAACTGCCTTTTTGTGAAAGCAAGCATGCGCTTGCCCATTGGGTAAGCCTGTTAATAAAAATAATATGGAAAGTTTTGACGAGTAAAGCGAGTTTTTTCCAGGATTGTCGTATACTCTAAGTAACGAAAAATCCAAAGAAAAGGATCAATATGACTGAAAAAACTTATAAAGAATCAATCTGGAGCCTGAAGGAACTTTTTGACAGTTTTGAAGACCCCAAAATCGACCAAACTTACCAAGAAATGACCCAGGCTTTAGAGCATTTTGAAGCCTATCGCCCCCAACTCAAACCTGAAATTTCAAGCGAAGCCTTCCTTGAAATGATTCACAACATAGAAGAAGCCGAAAAGAAAGCCATCCGTGTTTCCGGTTTTTATCAACTCCATTTCGCTTCGGATACACAAAACCAAAAAGCGCAAATGGGAATTGCCCGCATTCAGCAATTCTTTGCTGATTTCGAAAACCGCACGATGTTCTTCTCCCTCTGGTGGAAGGCATTGGATGACGAAAACGCCAAACGCTTGCTCGAAACCAGCGGCGACTATCGCTATTGGCTGGAGCAAATCCGCAGTTTGAAGCCCTATACGCTTTCCGAAGCTGAAGAAAAAATTGTCAATATCAAAAATGTAACCGGCAGCTCAGCGATGGATATGCTCTACGATTCCATCACCAACCGCTATATGTTCAAGGTTGAAGTTGACGGCGAAGTTAAAGAAATGACTCGCGGCGAATTGATGACCTACGCCCGTTCGGCTGACCCCGAAATGCGCAAACGCGCATATCAAGAACTCTACCGGGTTTATGGCGAAGAAGCACCAATTTTGGGCCAGATTTATTCAAACATCGTCCGCGACTGGAAGAACGAAAACATTGGCTTGCGTGGCTACAGAAAACCGATGTCTGTCCGCAACACGATTAACGACTTGCCCGATGATGTTATCGACACCTTGCTCGAAGTTGCCCGCAAGAACATTGGTATTTTCCACCGTTTCTTCAAACTAAAGGCTCGCCGCTTGGGAATGGAAAAACTGCGCCGTTATGACATTTATGCTCCGGTCAGCGAATCTGACAAGCGCTACAGCTACGATGAAGCCGCAGCGATGACTTTTGAAGCCTTTAATCGTTTCGACCCGAAATTTGCCCAATTGGCAAAACGCGTCTTCGACGATGACCACATTGACAGCGAAGTTCGCAAAGGCAAGATGGACGGCGCCTTCTGCTCCACTCTCACCCCCGATCTGACTCCCTGGGTGATGCTTAATTACAACGGGAAAGCGAATGACGTTTCCACCATGGCGCACGAACTGGGACATGCCATTCACTCGATGATGGCAGAAGAGCACAGCCTTTTCACTCAACATGCCTGTTTGCCTTTGGCTGAGACAGCCTCCACCTTTGGCGAAATGACCCTGACCGATTTGCTGCTCG
>CAYVOY010000079.1:0-6454 GCA_964453395.1 uncultured Anaerolineaceae bacterium | reverse complement strand
TTAGGTAATTTCATAAATTGTGCGTATTTTCTAATTAGGATTTAAACAAAATACCGCCCGAATCGGGCGGTATTATTTTGCTTTTTAGCTTCGCTTGAAAACTATGCAAGCACGACGTCGGCGCCGGCTTCTTTCAGTTTGGCGAGGGCGTCATTGGCAACGTCTTTACCAACAGCTTCCAAAACTTTGACATCGGCGGTTTCGGCCATATTTTTGGCATCAACCAAACCAAGGCTGGTCAGGGCGCGGATGACTTTAATAACTTCGATTTTCTTTGCGCCTGCATTTTTCAGGACAACATCGAATTCGGTTTTTTCTTCAACTTCTTCAGCGGGGGCAGCGGCAGGGCCGGCAGCCATTGCAGCGACGGGAGCGGCAGCGGAAACGCCCCATTTTTCTTCCAACATTTTGACGAGGTCAGCAGCTTCCAAAACGGACAGAGTGCTCAGTTCCTCAACGATTTTTTCTAAATCAGCCATTATTTCTCCTAAATTTTTTCTTTTATATTTATTTTTCTCGATTTTAGTCGAGTCTATTAAGCAGCTTCTGCTTGTTTTTCTGAATTTGCTTTAATTACTGCAGCTAAACCGCGTGCGGGTTCGGCCAAAGTACGGACCAGTTTACTGGCGGGAGCCAGAATGGTGCCCAACAACATTGAACGCATAACCGGTAAGGTTGGCAGATCAGCCAGGGCTTTAACCTGTCGTGCATCCAGCAGACCATTGTCCAAATAACCGCCACTAATTGCAAATGTCTCATTACCTTTGGTAATTTCTGTCAGTGCCTTTGCGGCAGCAGGTGCGTCTTCGAAGGCGAAGACAACAACATTATTACCTTCCCAGGTTTTGGGATCAAAAGTTAAACCTTTTTCTTCCAAGACGCGGGTGAACAGGCGATTTTTGACAACATGCAATTCGCTTTCTGATTCGCGCAGTCTTGTGCGAGCAGCGTTAACACTCATCATGGTCATTTTATTGTAGGTCAGGTAATAAACCGCTTTACTTTTATCAAGCCATTCACGATACTGTTCTACAATCGCTTCTTTTTCACTTTTTGTAAATGCCAATGTACTCTATCTCCTTCCAATAAAAATCTCTTTCCGTTTTTTCCCGACGAAAAGAGATTCAAATTATCAGACCTGAGTCTTCCAAAATCTCCACCTCGGCGGGCTACATTAAGCCGAAAACGGCACCAGCTTTCTTAAGCAGAATGTGCATTTTGCACTATTCAATTATTCAACCCGGCAAGTATATCACATTTCCTGCCGGTGAAAAATATGGAATGGATTTAATCTTAATTCCATTCCAATTGCTAACAAACTAAACTTGAGCGGTCTCCATGCTCATTGCAGCGTTGACATCAACTTTCACAGCCACACCCATGGTCGAAGCCAGGGTAACTCTCTTGATGTAAGAGCCTTTTGCACCACTTGGGCGTGAGCGACGAATGGCGGAGGTCAAAGCAGCCATGTTCTCATAAAGAGAATCGACATCAAACGAAACTTTTCCCAAAGGAACATGAATGTTTGCACTCTTGTCGAGGCGATATTCAACACGACCGGCTTTGGCGACGTCGATAGCCTGGGCAATATCTTCAGACTGAACAACGGTTCCTGCTTTGGGGCTTGGCATCAAGTTGCGGGGACCCAAAACACGGCCCAAACGACCAACCTTGCCCATCATGTCCATTGTACCGACGGCAACGTCGAAATCGGTGTAACCACCCTGAATGCGAGCGATATCATCATCGGTTTCAGCCACAAAATCAGCACCGGCTGCACGAGCGGCAGCAGCTGCTTCACCTTGGGCGAAGACCAAAACGCGGATGGTTTTACCCAAACCCTTTGGCAAAACGCAGACATCACGAATCTGCTGATCAGCCTGGCGGGGATCCAAACCGGTGCGTAAATGGATTTCAACTGTTTCATCAAATTTGGCAAATGCCAGTTCTTTGACCAATTCTAAGGCTTCGCGAGGGCTATAAATCTTTTCAGAATCAACCTTCTTGCTTGCGTTTTCGAAATTTTTACCTTTTTTAGACATAACGACTCCTTTGTGGTTCCTGCGGGCGTCTCAACCCTCCCACTTTGCTAATTTCCTGTTTACTTTTCAACGGTGATGCCCATATTGCGGGCAGTGCCTTCCAACTGGCGGATGGCAGCATCAATATCATTGGCGTTCATATCTTTGAACTTGATATCAGCAATTTCTTTCAATTGAGCGCGAGTAACCTTGCCAACTTTTTCGGTTTTGGGGTTAGCAGAAGCCTTCTCAATTCCGGCAGCTTTCTTAATTAAGATAGCAGCGGGAGGCGATTTGAGTTCAAACTTGAACGAGCCATCCGCAAAGATGGTGATTTCGGCAGGAATAATTTCGCCCATCCGATTAGAGGTGCGAGCGTTATAGTCCTTGCAGAATGCCATGATGTTGACACCATGGGGAGCCAGCGCCGGACCAATCGGGGGGGCGGGATTCGCCTTACCGGCCTGGATTTGAAGTTTTACAATTGCTTTTACTTTCTTTGCCACAGATAAATCTCCTTGGTGGTGCTAACGGGCTGTGTATGCCCTCCCACAAATTTCCGGATTGCTCCGGTTTATGCTTTTTCTACCTGCAGGAAATCTAATTCCACAGGAGTTTCACGCCCAAAGAAGTTCACCATAACGCGAATCTTTGAGCGATCCATATAAATTTCATCAACGATACCGCGGAAGTCATTGAAAGGACCATCCACGATACGCACACGATCACCGGCTTTATAAGTAACCTTGTAAGTCGGGGCTTCGTTTTCCATTCGGCGCAAAATGCTTTGCACTTCTTCAGGACGAAGTGGAGTCGGGTCATCGCCCATACCAACAAAGCCGGTAACACCGGGAGTGTTACGAACCACAAACCAAGAATCTTCTTCCAAAATCATGTTCACTAAAACATAACCGGGGAAGACATAGCGTTCAACGGTACGCCGTTTACCATCACGAACTTCAATTTCTTCTTGCGTTGGAATAACAACGTCGAAGATTTTGTCCTTCATGTTCATGGTATCAATCCGCTGTTCAAGATTCTTGCGAACTTTGTTTTCATAACCCGAATAGCAGTGAATCACAAACCATTGACGATTGTCATCAGCTTGCGCTTCTTCAGCTGCACCGGAATCTAAAGCGCCCTCAGCCGAATTTGTTTCAATTGGCTGAAGCTCTTCTGATTCAGGCAGGTCATTCTTAAAAAGATCAGCCATTATCTGCTCTATTCTAAACGCTATCCAACCAATAAACCAACCAGGCGGGATGCAAGGAAGTCAAAGACACCAAGAATCGCACCCATAAGGGCTGTAATGATTAACACAATGCGGGTCAAGGAAATGACTTCATCCTTGGGAGGCCAGGTGACTTTACGAAGTTCACCAATGGTTTGGCGCCACCAGTTCCTGATCCGCTGGAAGAAATTTGGTTTTTTTTCTTTCTCTGCCATACTATTTGCTCCTGATTGACGCTACAACGCCGCAAGTTTTACGGCGTTGGCATTTTATAACAGGTCAGGTAGGAATCGAACCCACAGCCTCCGCTTTTGGAGAGCGGCGCTCTGCCAATTGAGCTACTGACCTAAAAGCATCCCATACGGGATGCTATTTGACCTCACGATGCAACTTGTGTGCGCGGCAACGGGGGCAATATTTCTGCAATTCCATGCGACCGGGGTCATTTCTGCGGTTTTTCACGGAAGTGTAATTACGTTCTTTACATTCTGTGCAAGCCAGGTGAATGACCGGTCTGATATCTTTTTTCTTTGATGCCATTTTAGTGTAACATGGCTGCCTGAATTAGGCAGCCATGATTCCTTCCTGAATTTCTAATCAGCCTACGCAATAATCTTGGTGATCTTACCAGCGCCGACAGTCAAACCACCTTCGCGAATAGCGAATGAGGAACCGTCTTCAAGAGCGACTTTTTGGATCAGTTTGACGCGCAAACCGTCAACATTATCACCGGGCAAAACCATCTCAACGCCTTCGGGCAGGGTCACATCACCGGTAACATCAGTGGTGTGGATGTAGAACTGCGGGCGATAGCCGTTGAAGAAAGCACTGTGGCGGCCACCCTCTTCTTTGGTCAGAACGTAGACTGTACATTCGAACTCAGTGTGAGGGGTAATCGAGTTTGGTTTACACAAAACCATACCGCGTTCAACCTGTTCACGGTCAATACCGCGAAGCAAGATACCAGCGTTGTCGCCAGCACGACCTTCTTCCAATTGTTTGTGGAACATTTCAATACCGGTTGCAACGGTGGGCAGGGGTTTGTCCATCAAACCAACGATATCAACCTTGTCATTCAGTTTCAAAGTACCGCGTTCGATACGACCGGTAACAACAGTACCACGACCTTTGATAGAGAAAACGTCTTCAATGGGCATGAGGAAGTCTTTGTCGAAGTCACGAACAGGCTCTACAAAGTAATCATCAACAGCATCCATCAAATCAGCAATCGGTTGGTATTCGGGTGCATTAGGATCCATAGAAGCACTGTCCAAAGCAACCTTAGCAGAACCGCGGATGATCGGAATGTCATCGCCGGGGAAACCGTTTTTGGTCAAAAGTTCGCGAACTTCCATCTCAACAAGCTCGAGAAGTTCGGGGTCGTCCATCTGGTCAGTCTTATTCAAGAAAACCAAAATAGAAGGAACTGCAACCTGGCGGGCCAACAGAACGTGTTCTTCGGTCTGGGGCATGGGGCCATCAGGAGCGGAGACAACGAGAATTGCGCCGTCAACCTGGGCTGCACCGGTGATCATGTTTTTAATGTAGTCACGGTGACCTGGCATATCGACATGAGCATAATGACGTTTTGCCGTTTCATATTCAACATGAGTAATGTTGATTGTAATACCACGAGCCTTTTCTTCCGGAGCATTGTCGATTGAATCGTATGCGCGGAATTTACCAAAGCCACGCAACGCCTGGACTTTGGTGATAGCTGCGGTCAAAGTTGTCTTGCCATGATCAATATGACCCATCGTACCGATGTTCATATGTGGCTTTGAGCGTTCAAATTTTTGTTTCGCCATCTTTTCTCCTTAAATAAAGACTAAATATTTTTCTTTTTCGGCAAAAGCCCTCAATCGGATTTGAACCGATGACCTCATTCTTACCAAGAATGCGCTCTACCAGCTGAGCTATAAGGGCAGCCGTGCCTTCACACCACCGTTGTGGCGTGAAATGGACAGTGAAGGATTCGAACCTCCGAAGGCGCCTGCCAGCTGATTTACAGTCAGCCCCCGTTGTCCACTTGGGTAACTGTCCATGCTTTTTCCTTTGGGCGTCGAGATTTACCCGCTGGAGATTGTGATCCACTATTGTCAATCACAATCGCTAAAGAGTAAAACTTGAGCCGACGATGGGAATCGAACCCATAACCTACCACTTACAAGGCGGTTGCTCTACCATTGAGCTACGTCGGCGCCCGGAAAATATTCTTTTATTAATGTTTTATCAAGACTATATAGTATATCAAAAATTGCACGCTTGCGCAAGGCTATTTAATAGTCCTTCAATTCCAAAGTGAGAGTTTATCAGAGGTAAACTCATTAGTCAAGCAATTCCTTACACGAAACAGAGACTGTTTCCGAATGAAAGTTGACAGCCTTCATTTTATCACTTATGCCCTAAAAACGGGAACGACTTCTCAAGCTTCATGGTAAAATCTTGCCTATGGATTGGTCAATTCTCGGTCATGAAACCGCTATTCGCTTTCTCAAAAACCACAGCCAAAGTGATAAGACGCGTCATGCTTATCTTCTCACCGGCCCGGATGGTGTTGGGCGCGAAAGACTGGCTTTGGCTTTCGTTAAAGCCCTCAATTGCCAAAACCCACCTGCTGAAGGCGAGTTTTGTGACCAATGTCTGGCTTGCCGCCAAATCAATGAAGAACGTTATCCCGATTTAACTATTTTGCGGGTTGCTGAAGGCAGCAAAGACCTAAAAATCGATCAAATCCGCCAGATGCAGCAAAGCCTGGCTTTGGCTCCCTATCAATCACGTTTTCGCACGGTCTTGATCCCCGATTTTCAACGCGCAACGGTCGGCGCTTCCAACGCTTTACTCAAATCTTTGGAAGAACCTCCTTCTCGTGCGCTCATGATTTTGACCGCAGATGCGAAAGAAAGCTTGCTCGAAACTATTTCTTCCCGTTGTGAGCTGCTTCGTCTGCGCCCTTCTTCTATTATTACGGTCGAAAATTTCTTGATCAACGAAAAAGGCATCTCTCCGGCTACTGCCAAACGGCTGGCTCATCTTTCCGGCGGACGCGTGGGGACGGCTTTGAATTATTTGGCAAATCCGGACGTTTTGGAAACATACGATGACGCCTTGGAAAATCTTGGCGATTTACTTAACAGTCGGCGCAGAGAGCGTTTGCAATTTGTGGAACGCCTCCACCAACGAAAAAGCAGCAATCGCGAAA